>DASSVA010000074.1:0-11646 GCA_035706385.1 Solimonas sp.
GCCCGTTCACGACGCGGCCGCAGAAGCACTGGCCGGAAACGCACTGGCCGGAACTGGTCCAGCGTCTCGCCGACGCCGGGCTCGGACCGTGCGTGATGTTCGGCGGTCCCGGCGACCGCGACGCCGCCGCGCGGATCGCCGCCGCGACGCGCGCGCCACTGATCGATCTGGTCGGCGCAACGAAGCTCGCGGAACTGCCGGCGTGGCTGGCGGCGGCCCGCCTCGTGATCGGCGTCGACACCGGCCTGACGCATATCGGCATCGCCGTGAAGACGCCGACGGTCGCGCTGTTCGGCTCGACCTGTCCGTACCGCCAGGGCGCCGAATCGCCGCTCGTGGTGATGTACGACGCGCTGGCCTGCGCGCCGTGCCGCCGCCATCCGACCTGCGACGGCCGTTTCGACTGCATGCGCGGACTGACGCCGCAGCGCGTCGCGACCGCCGCGGCGCAGTTGCTCGGACACATTGCTACAACAGCGATCGACCGGTGACCCGCTCCAGCACGCGCAGCGGCGAACGCTCGGGATATTGCAGCGCCTCGACCGGCACGTAGAACGTCTGTTCGAGCATGTAACGGCCGGCCAGCACCGCGTGCGAAACCTGGTCGGAATAGACGATCCAGGTTTCGCCGGGCGCGAACTCTGCCGGTGTCTTGACGATCTTAGCCTGGTAATCGAGATCGGCCTTCATGCCATCGTGCAGCCGCAGCATGTAATGGTCGTACGCGGTCCGCTTCGACTTGGTGATCTTCGTCAGCGCCATCAGCCGCGCTGTCAGCGCGTTCGGCTTCGGCGCGCGCGGCGCGAAACGCGCGGCGACGTCGGCGAACGGCTCGCCGACCTGCCAGCGCCTCGGCTCGCCATGCGGATTGATGTTGTTGAACACGCGCAGCAGCCGCCGGCCATGTACCGGCGTCGCCGGGAACGCGTCGACGTGCAGCCGCGTGTCGTCATGCCGCCACGATTTCGGCACGCGGCCGGCGATCTCGGCCGGCCGATAGCTGGCGCGGCCGTCGATCAGATGGCCGCGATACGGCGTGAACAATCGCTCGACGAGCGCGCGCGCCGATCCGTGATAGCGGATCAGAAAATTCCGGAGCCGCGCTTCGAGCGCGGCATCGCCGCCGGCGCCTTGCAGCCGGCCGTTGGCCGGGTTGTAGCTGATGTTCTTGCGCGCGCCGCTGAGCAGTTGCGGCGACAACAGCGTTTGTTCGTCCGCCGCGAGCGCGAACGGCAACGGCAGACGCAGCACGCTGCCGGCCTCGAGCGCGTCGAGCGCGTGTGCCGACAGCTCGGGCGCGATCGGCACCTGCCAGTCGCGGACGGCTATCGATTCGATCGGGCTCATGGGTGGTGTCTCACTTTGGATTGTGAGTATCCGTCATTGCGAGCCGCGGTGCGGCGAAGCAATCCAGCAGCGCGGCCGGATCGAGCGGCGGACTGGATTGCTTCGTCGGCCTCCGGCCTTCTCGCAATGACGAAATCGGGTAGTGCCTCAGTTTGAAATAAAAGCATCCGTCATTGCGAGCCGCGCAGCGGCGAAGCAATCCAGCGGCACGGCCGGATTAAGCCCTGCAACTGGATTGCTTCGTCGACCTTCGGTCTTCTCGCAATGACGAATTTCAAACTGAGGCACGACTCGAAATCGAGAGGCGCCGTGCTGCTGCGGGGCCGCCAGTATAATGGCGGCCCTCCCTCGCTCCGCAGCTTGCCATGCTCAAAGTGATGCACGTCGAAGCCGGCGAAAATTTCTACGGCGGCGCGCGGCAGGTCGCGTTCCTCGTCGACGGTCTCGCGCGACGCGGCATCGACAACGTCGTGGTCTGCCCGCAGGACTCGCTGACCGCAAGACGCATGGGCGCGCTGCCGGCGAAACTGCATGCGATCGCGATGGCCGGCGATCTCGACCTGGCGCTGCCGTTTCGCCTGCGCCGGCTGCTGCGCGTGGAAAAACCCGATCTGCTGCATCTGCACAGCCGCCGCGGCCCGGAAATCCTCGGCGCGATCGCCGGCCGCCTGCACGGTCTGCCGATCGTCTATTCGCGGCGCAACGATCATCACGAATCGCCACTGATCACGCGCTTCAAATACCGGCTCTACGATCGCGTCGTCGCGATCTCGGCGGCGATCGGCGGCGTGCTGCGCGACAGCGGCGTGCCGCCGTCGAAAATCCGCGTCGTGCGCAGCGCGTTCAATCCCGAGCCGGTGACGCCGCTGTCGCGCGACGCGCTGCGCGCCGGGTTCGGCCTGCCGACGGACGCGTTCGTGATCGCGATCGTCGCGCAGCTGATCCGCCGCAAAGGCCACGCCGTGCTGCTCGATGCGATGCCGCGGCTGCTGCAGGAGATTCCGAACCTGCGCGTGCTGTTCTTCGGCAAAGGCGGGCTGCAGGCCGAACTCGAACAGCGGATCGCCGCCGCCGGCCTGCACGATCGCGTCGCGCTCGCCGGCTACCGCGAAGACCTGCCGACGCTGCTCGAAGGGCTCGACCTGCTCATTCACCCGGCGTTCGCCGAAGGACTCGGCGTGTCGCTGCTGCAGGCGTCGGCGAACGGCGTCGCGATCGTCGCGTCGAACGCCGGCGGCATTCCCGAGGCGGTCCGCGACGGCGTCAACGGCGTGCTGGTGCCACCGCGCGACGTCGCGGCGCTCGCCGATGCGATCGTCGCGCTTGCGCACGACGACGCACGCCGTCACGCGCTCGGCGCCGCCGGCCGGCGCCTGATCGCCGACGAGTTCTCGGTCGACGCGATGGTCGACGGCAACCTCGCCGTCTACCGCGAACTGCTCGGCACCGGACGCTAGCCACTACAATCCGCATATGTCCGGCATCAGCATCCTGATGTATCACCAGGTCGGCCGCTTCGCGCCGATGACGCAGCATCGCGCCAACTATTGCGATGTCGACCGTTTCCGCGCGCAGATGCGTTATCTGAAGACCATCGGCGCGAGCGTGCTGTCGATGAGCGACGCCGTCGACGCGCTCGCCGGCCGCCGCCCGCTGCCGCCGCGCGCGGTCGTGCTGACGTTCGACGACGGCTGCGACAATTTCTACGACAACGCGCTGCCGATCCTCGAATCGTTCGCGTTTCCGGCGATCGTCTACGTGATCGCCGGCATGGCCGGCGGCACCGCGGAATGGATGGGCAAGGAGCCGGGCCGTGTCGCGCCGCCGCTGATGAGCTACGCGCGCATCCGCGAACTGCCGGCGCGCGGCATCGAGGTCGGCAGTCACGGCGAAAGCCATTTGCGGCTCGCCGGCGTGCCGGCCGCGACGCTGCGGCGCGAGGTCGCCGACAGCAAGCGGCGTATCGAGGACGAGACCGGCCGCGCGGTCGCGCATTTCTGTTATCCGTACGGCTCGCACGATCTCGCCGCCGTCGAAGCGGCCGCCGATGCCGGTTACGAATCGGGCGTCACCTGCCAGCGCGGCGCGGCGACGCCGGCGTTCGATCCGCTCGCGCTGCCGCGCAAGGGCATTTCGTTCGGCGACAACGTGCTCGGCTTTGCATGGAAGCTGCATATGAAAGACAAACCGAAAGGCGAAGCCGTGCGTCGTACGGATGCCGCGACAGGCCGCTGATTCACGCGAACCGGTTCGATCCCACCCCCGAGATCAAGACCTCCATGAACAACGAGAAGATCGTCGTGATCGGCCTCGGCTATGTCGGCCTGCCGGTCGCGCTGGCGTTCGCCGACGCGTTCGCCGGCACGATCGGCTTCGACGTTTCCGAACGCCGCGTGCGCGGCCTGCAGGCCGGCGATGATGCGACCGGTGAAGTCGCCGCCGAAACGCTGCGCGCCAGCCCGCTGCGCTATACGCTCGACGCTGCAGAGATCGCCGGCGCGAGCCTGTACATCGTCACCGTGCCGACGCCGATCGACCAGGCGCGCCAGCCGGACCTGACGCCGATCCGCCGCGCGTGCGAAACCGTCGGTCGCGCGCTGCGTGCCGGCAGCGACGCGATCGTCTGCTTCGAGAGCACGGTCTATCCCGGCGTCACCGAAGAAGTCTGCGGACCGCTGCTCGAACAGGTCTCCGGCCTGAAGCGCGGCGTCGATTTCCGACTCGCGTATTCGCCGGAACGGATCAATCCCGGCGACCGCGAACGCACGCTGCGCAACATCATCAAGGTCGTGTCCGGCGAAGACGCGGCGACGCTCGAACGGATCGCCGCCGCGTACGGCGCGATCGTCGAGGCCGGCATCCACCGCGCACCATCGATCAAGGTCGCCGAAGCGGCGAAAGTGATCGAGAACACGCAACGCGATCTCAACATCGCGCTGATGAATGAGCTGGCGCTGATCTTCGAGCGCATCGGCATCCGCACCCGCGACGTGCTCGATGCGGCCGGCACGAAGTGGAATTTCCTGCGCTTCACGCCGGGCCTGGTCGGCGGCCACTGCATCGGCGTCGATCCGTATTACCTGACGCACAAGGCCGAGGCGCTCGGCCTGCATCCGCAGGTGATCCTCGCCGGTCGCCATATCAACGACGGCATGGGCGCGTACTGCGCACAACGCCTGGTCAAGGCGATGATCGCGCAGGGTCTGCCGATCAAGGGCGCGCGCGTCGGCATCCTCGGCCTGACGTTCAAGGAAAACGTGCCCGACCTGCGCAACTCGCGCGTGCCGGACATCGTCGCCGAACTGCGCAGCTTCGGCATCGGGCCGCTGATCCACGATCCGCACGCCGACGCGGCCGACGCGCAGCACGAATACGGACTGGCGCTATCGCCGCTCGACGCGTTCAATGGATTGCACGGCCTGATGCTGGCCGTGCCGCACGACGATTACCTGAAGCAGCCGATCACCGGCTGGGAAGCGCGGCTGGTCGACGGCGGCGTGTTCGCCGATCTCAAGTCGGCTTATGACCCCGCGACGCTTTCGCCATCACGCATCTGCTGGAGCCTGTGAGCCTGTCATCATGAAAACCCTCGTCACCGGCTGCGCCGGATTCATCGGCTTCCATACCGCGCAGCGGCTGCTCGCGCGCGGCGACGAGGTCGTCGGTCTCGACATCATCAACGATTACTACGATGTCCGCCTGAAACACGCGCGTCTCGCGCAGTTCGAGAATCAGCCGGGCTTCCGCTTCGTCAAGTTCGATCTCGCCGATCGCGACGGCATCGCGGCGCTGTTCGCGCGCGAGCGTTTCGAACGCGTCATCCATCTCGCCGCGCAGGCCGGTGTGCGTTATTCGCTGGTCAATCCGCATGCGTACGTCGACAGCAATCTGGTCGGCTTCACGAATATTCTCGAAGGTTGTCGGCACAACGGCGTCGAACATCTGACCTATGCGTCGTCGAGCTCGGTCTACGGACTCAACGCGGAAATGCCGTTCTCGATCCACCACAACGTCGATCACCCGATCAGCCTGTACGCCGCCAGCAAGAAAGCCAACGAGCTGATGGCGCACACCTACAGCCATCTCTACCGGCTGCCGACGACGGGCCTGCGCTTCTTCACCGTCTACGGCCCGTGGGGCCGGCCGGACATGGCGATGTTCATCTTCGCCAAGGCGATTCTCGAAGGCCGGCCGATCGCGATTTTCAACAACGGTCAGATGGAACGCGATTTCACGTACATCGACGACATCGTCGAAGGCGTCGTGCGCGTCAGCGACCGGATCGCGCAACCCGATCCGGACTGGTCGCCGGCACGTCCCGATCCCGGCAGCTCGTCGGCACCGTTCCGCCTCTACAACATCGGCAACAACAATCCGGTGCAACTGCTGCGCATGATCGAAATCCTCGAACAGGCGCTCGGCCGCAAGGCGATCCGCGATCTGCAGCCGATGCAGCCGGGCGACGTGGCACGCACGTATGCCGACATCGACGCGCTCAGCGACGCCGTCGGCTTCGCACCGAGCACACCGCTGGAAGTCGGCATCGGCCGCTTCGTCGCGTGGTATCGCGAGCACTATGGCTGAACATCGGCAGGCCAGCCGCGGAGAGGCGATGACGATCGTCGAATCCCGTCCGGCATCCGCCGCGGACGCGCCGATCCGCTCGTTGCAGGTCATCGCCAGCCCCGGACTCGGCGGCGCGGAGATCGCCTATCAACGGACGGTGGAGGCATTGACCCGCGCCGGACATGCCACCACCTGCATCCTGCGCCGCAACGCGCGCCTCGGCGAAGTTCTCGCCAACCGCATGCCGCTGCGCAGCGAACCGCTACGCAGCTATTGGGATCTCGGCAGCGTGCTGCGCATCCGCGCGTTGCTCAAGACCGGGCAATGGCCGATCGTGCAGACTTGGGCGACGCGCGCGACCTGGCTGACGCGCGCGCCGCGCGGCGTGCTGCACATCGCCCGTATCGGCGGCTTCTACCGGCTGAGCCGTTTTCGCCATGCCGACGGCTGGATAGTCAACACGCCGTCGCTGCGCGCGTGGTTGCTCGACGAGGGCTTCCCGGCCGAGCGCGTCATTCACATCGACAACTTCGTGCCCGATCTTCCGGCCGGCGCGGCGCAGACACTGACGCGCGCGAGTCTCGGCATCGGCGACGATGCCTTGCTGCTGGTCGGCAGCGGACGCCTGACCGAAGCCAAGGGTTTCCACGATCTGCTGGCGGCGCTGGCGGCACTGCCCGCCGCGTACGACGGCCGGCCGCTGCACCTGCTGCTGCTCGGCGATGGCCCGTATCGCCCGCATCTCGAACAGCTCGCCGCGCAGCTCGGCATCGCCGCGCGCGTGCACTTCGCGGGCTGGATCGAACACGCCGTCGCGACGCTGCCGATCGGCGACCTGTTCGTGCTGCCGTCGCACAAGGAAGCGCTCGGCAACGTCATCCTCGAAGCCTGGAGCCGCGGCCTTCCGGCGGTCAGCACTGCCACCGCCGGCGGCCAGTATCTGATCCGCGATGGCGCAAACGGTCTGCTCGCGCCGATCGCCGACGCGAGCGCGCTGGCGAACGTGCTGGATCGCGTGCTCGGCGACCCGGCATTGCGCACGAAGCTCGCACGCGAGGGCCACGAATACTTTCGCAGCCGCTTCAGCGAACGCAGCACCGTCGCGGCGTACGAAGACTTCTATCGGCGCATCATCACCCTGGGTCCGCAGCGACGCCGATAACGCCGCTGCCGACAAGCCGTAAACTTGCCGCCAGCCCGATCACCGTTTGCCACCGCCTTCGACATGCGCGTCCTCACTTTCGGCACGTTCGATCTGTTCCACATCGGCCATCTGCGCATTCTCGAACGCGCGGCGGCGCTCGGCGACGAGCTGGTCGTCGGCGTCTCGTCGGACGAACTGAACTTCAGCAAGAAAGGCCACTATCCGGTCTACGACGAAGACGAGCGGATGGCGATCGTCGCGGCGCTGCGCTGCGTGAGCCACGTGTTCCGCGAGGACAGTCTCGAACTCAAGCGCCGGTACCTGATCGAGCATCGCGCCGATCTGCTGGTGATGGGCGACGACTGGCGCGGCCGCTTCGACGAGTTCGCCGACATCTGCCAGGTCCGCTATCTCGAACGCACGCCGAACATTTCGACGACCCTCGTGAAGGCCGAGGTCTTCCACAAGGAAACGCACGCGCGGCGCGGCGGCGCGTGACGCCGCTCATCGGGACATTCGCATGCTGCTCTCCAATCGCTACCAGTTCCTGTTCGTCCACATCGCCAAGACCGGCGGCACCAGCATGCGTGCCGCGCTGAAGCGCCTGCTGTGGCGTGATCCGCTCTACTACCTGCAGTGGCCATGCCACCGCCTCGATCATCTGTCCGGCCATCGCATCGCCGCCAAGCTGCCGCGCCACTGCCGTGCGATCGCCGCGCAGGAAATGATTCCGCACGATATCTATCAGCAGCTGTTCAAGTTCGCGTTCGTCCGCAATCCCTGGGACTGGCAGGTCAGCTGCTACCACCATCTGTTGCGCGAAAAGCCGTCGGCGCTGCACGGCATCGCCGACTTCGGCGCCTATCTCGACATGAAGCTCGATCCGGCGCGGCCGTATGCGAACAACCTCGACACCACGCGCCGGCCGCAGATCGAGCACCTGACCGATCTGACCGGCGCGATGATCGTCGACCACGTCGGCCGCTATGAATCGCTGCAGGACGACTTCGATCTGATCTGCGACCGCATCGGCGTCACGCGCATCGCGCTGCCGCATCATCGCAAGTCGACGACGCGCGAAGCCGGCTACCGGCAGTACTACAACGATCGCACGGCCGAACGGATCGCGCGCGTCTACCAGCGCGATATCGAGGCGTTCGGTTACCGCTTCGATCCAACACCCTGAGCGCGAACGCATCGCCATGTACATCGCGTTCGACGTCGGCAGCTTCTATTACCTGCCGCAATACCTGCCGGTCTACGAGGAACTGCGCGCGCGCGGCATCGACTGCAGCTTCGTGTTCTACGACGATCCGGTCTACGGCGAACTGCTGCGCGAGATCGTCGCGCGCGAGCGACTGCCGGCAACATGGTGCGCGGACCGCGACGCGAGCCTGCGGCATTACCGCGAACTGCGGCCGCTCTGGGTCGTGTTCGGCAACCATTCGGCGATCGCCAAGGCGCTGCCGGACGGCACGCGCACGGCGCTGCTGTATCACGGCATCGGCATCAAGAGCTGTTATTACGACGCCGAACTCGCCGATCTCGATCTGCGTTTCGTCGAAGGCCCGTTCCGGCTCGCCGAACTGCAGCGCCGCCACCCGCGCGCGCAATTCTTCGACAGCGGCTTCGCCAAGCTCGATCCGCTGCTGCGCGATCCGGCGATGCGTCCGCGGCTCGATCTCGACGCGCTCGGCCTGCGCGCGGAGCGGCCGACGGTGCTGTACGCGCCGACCTATTACCCGAGTTCGATCGAGCGCCTGCCCGACGACTGGCCGGCGCAGCTCGGCGATCTCAATCTGCTGGTCAAGCCGCATTTCTTCACGTTGACCGGCGAAGCGTACGGTGCACAGCGGCGCAAGCTGCAAGCCTGGGCCGCTTACGACAACGCGCACGTCGCCGGACTCGCCGATTACTCGCTGCTGCCGTACATGGGCAGCGCCGATCTGCTGGTCAGCGAAGCGTCGTCGGCGCTGTTCGAATTCGCCGCGCTCGACAAGCCGATCGTCTGGTGCGATTTCCTCAAATTGCGCTGGAGTTATCGCGGTCCGCTGCGCTTCCGCTATCGGCGGCGCATGGACACGACGATCGACGCGTGGCGCAATGTCGGCGTGCACGTCGCACGGCCGGCGGCGCTGAACGCGGCGATCCGCGACGAACTGCGGCAGCCGCAGCGACGCGCCGCCGAACGGCGGACCTGCACCGGGCAGCTGATCGGCAACACCGACGGCCGCGCGTCGCTGCGCATCGCCGATCGCCTGCTCGCCGGCTGAGGCTGACCTCAGTCCTCGCCGAAATAAGCGGCCCATAGGCGCATCAGCGCATCGCGTTCGGCGACGAACATCGTCGCATCGACCCGTCCGCGTTCGTGCTGCAGCGCCGCCGCATGCACATGCGCGCGGTAGCGGCGATAACAGCCGATCAGCAGTTCGCGCGCATCCGCGGCGATGCTGCCGGCCTCCGCCAGCGCATCGAGCTGCCGCCAGTTGTCGCTGTACGTGACCAGCGCCGGCGCGCGCGGCGCATCGCGCAGCACCAGATACTGGGTGATGAATTCGATGTCGATCAGGCCGCCGCGGCCCTGCTTGATGTCCCACAGCGTCTCGCTCGAACGATCGAGTTCGCCGCGCATCCGCCGGCGCATGTCGATGATGTCGGCGCGCAGCTTCTGCGCATCGCGCGGACGCGTCAGCACCTCGCGACGCACCGCTTCGAACGCCTCGCGGATGTCGGCATTGCCGGCGACCGCGCGCGCGCGCGTCAGCGCCTGATGCTCCCAGGTCCATGCCGATTCGCGCTGATAGGCGGCGAAGCTCGCGAGGCCGGTGACCATCAGCCCCGACTTGCCGTTCGGGCGCAGTTCCATGTCGATTTCATAGACGCGGCCGGCCGCGGTCTGCGTCGCCAGCCAGTTGATCAGGCGCTGCGCGAGCCTTGCGTAAAAAACACTGTTGTTGATCGCGCGCGGCCCGCCAGCGGTATCGGCGTCGAGCTGGTCGCAGTCGTGCACGAACACCAGATCGAGATCGGAGCCGTAACCGAGCTCGATGCCGCCGAACTTGCCGTACGCGATCACCGCGAAGCCGGCCGGCCGGCCGTCGCTGCGCAGCGGCGCACCGTACAGCGCGCGCATCTCGTCCCACGCGCGCGCCAGCGCGGCATCGACCAGCGATTCGGCGAGCCAGGTCAGGCGGTCGCTGACCTGCACGAGCGGCAGCGCGCCGGACAGATCGGCGGCGGCGATCCGCAGCGTCATCTCCTTCTGGTAGCGGCGCAGCAGATCCATGCCGGCTTCGGTGTCGCCGGCCGCGAGTTCGCCGATGCGCCGCACGAGGTCGGTGCGCAAGGCGTCGCGATCCGGCAACGCGTACAGCGTGCGCGCATCGAACAGCGCGTCGAGCAGCACCGGCGACTGCGCGATCAGCTCGGTCAGCCACGGACTCGCCGCGCACAGCCGCACGAGCTGCGCGCGCGGCTCGGCATGGTCGTGCAGCAGACTCAGATAAGTCGAGCGGCCGGCGATCGCCTGCACGACGCGCAGCGTGCGGCACAGCGCCAGCTCCGGCTGCGCCTGCTCGCGCGCCGCCTCGAACAGCGTCGCGAGCAGCGCGATCATCTTCTGCACGTCGGCATCGGACAGCGCGCGCACCAGCCGCGCATTGCGCAACTCGTCGATCGTGTCGGCGACCTTCTGCGGATCGTCGACGAAGCCGGCCGCGCGCAGCCCGGCGCGCGCGGCGTCGCCGTCGACGGTCGCGAACCACAGCGCCCGCGCCAGCCGCGCATCGGCGGTGTCGGCCTCGGCATGGCCGCGCCCGCCGAAGATCGCGTCGAACTGCCGCTGGACGAAATCGCGCACCGCGTCGATCCGCGCCGACAGCGTCGCCCAGTCGTCGATGTCGAGCGCGGCGCACAACGCGCGACGCGGCTCGTCGCGCAGCGGCAGCGCATGCGTCTGCTGGTCGCCGTACATCTGGATCGCGTTCTCGACCCGCCGCAGGAAGACGTAGGCCGCGTCGAGCCGTTCGGCGACCGCCGCTTCGAGATGACCGGCCGCGCCGAGATGGTGCAGCACCGGCCGCAGCCGCGCATCGCGCAACGCGCTCTCGGCACCGCCGCGCACGAGCTGGAACGACTGCACGATGAACTCGAGTTCGCGGATGCCGCCGCGGCCGAGCTTGATGTTGTCTTCCTGGCCGCGCCGCGCGACGTCGTCGGCGATCAGCGCCTTCAGCTCGCGCAGATTGCCGATCGCGTTGTAATCGAGATAACGGCGGTAGACGAACGGCCGCAGCGCCTTGAGCAGCGCATGACCGGCCTCGATATCACCGGCAACCGGCCGCGCCTTGATCAGTGCATAGCGCTCCCATTCGCGGCCGTGCGTCTGGTAATACTCCTCGAGCGCCGCATACGACACCGACAGCGCACCGGCCGAACCGAACGGCCGCAGCATCAGATCGACACGAAACACGAAACCGTCCCCGGTCGCGCTCGCGAGCACGCGCTGCACGTCCTGCGCGAGCCGCACGAAATACTCGTCGTTGCTGAGACCGCGCGCGCCGTCGGTCTCGCCGGCGTCGCCGTGGCAG
>DASSVA010000075.1:0-15916 GCA_035706385.1 Solimonas sp.
GCAAGCTCCATCTTGTAATAGTGCGTGAAGCTGAACGTGAAATCGCCGTCGCCGACTTCGAGCGGCGGTGTCGTCAGACGGATGTCCGACGTGCCGTCATTGTCGGGCGCATACCAGAGCTTGCCGTTGTCGAACGAGAGATCGTCGACGTCGAGTCCGGCGCCGTCGCGGACGCTCCACGATGCGAGCCCGGCATCGGGCGCCGTGACGTCCCAGTCGTGCATCGATGTCAGCGGCTGCTCCATGCCGTCGGACGTCGCATCCGGCACGAGATCGTAGTTGACGGCCAGATCGACTTCCTCCGTCTCCGGCTCGCTGACGTCACCGTCGCTGACACCGACCTGCGGAAATTCGATCTGCAGCGGAATCGGCGCCGCGGTATTCGCCGCGTCGAGCTTGACGAGTACCGTGCCGGTCATCGTGTCGCCGAGCAGACCGAGCGACGTGAACGTGATCGTGTCGCCGCCCGGATACGAGACGCCGTCGACCGGCAGCAGATGCGCGGTGATCGGTCCGGCGATCGACGCGGTGCCGGTGCTGCGGATCGTCAGCGTCAGCCGCGCCGTCTCGCCGGCGTCGAGCACGCCATCGAGATCGCAGTAGCCGGCGGTGCCGTCGTCATATGCGAAGTCGACCGAGGCATCGTCGACGACGAACGATTTTCCGAACGGCTCGAAGCTTTCGACCACACCGGCATGCGTATCGTCGGCACGGTCCGGCGCGACCGCGCCGACGCCCATGCCGCGCTTCGCGAACGCCTTCGCCATCAGATCGAAATCACCGGCGTCGGTGGTAGCGGCAACCGCCAGCAGCGCGTCGCGCGCTTCGAGGAATGTCGGCGCGCTCGGCGTCAGCTTCAGCGCGGCGATCACGTAGTCCTTCATCCGGTCCTGCGCCTGTTCGAACGTGTAGCGCTCGTCGTTCAGCAGCGACGCGTAGATTTCCCACAGCACGTTGGCCCAGATTTCGCCGGACGCATGGACCTCGGCGTTGTCCGTGCCGCCCTGACCGAACGCGATCGGCGCGCTCGTCGGCAGCGCAACGCCGTTCTCGATGTGCTTGAACGTCAGCGGGTTGACCGCCAGGTCGGTCGAGTACGGCACGCGGCGGATACCGAAATACTGGCTCTCGTCGACATAGGTGCCGGTCGAGTACACGCCCTGCCAGTGATCGTTGCCCGGCACCATGCGGTCTTCGGGGCGGACGATCAGCATCAGCGTCGAAAAATCGCTCCAGCCCTCGCCCATCGACCGGCCCTGATTGTTGTAGAGGCCGTTGGCATCGCCGACCAGGCGATTGCTGACGTAATGGAACCACTCGTGCGCGATGATGCCGTTGTCCATCGTGCCGTCGCGAGCGGTCTTGGTCAGTTCGTGCATCGTCGCGTTGACCGGTCCGTCGCCGAGCGCCGCGCGGATCGCGTCGCCGTCTTCGAGCGAGATGCCGAACGACGGAATCGTGATCGTATCGTCGTCGCCGGAGAATCCGATCGGGCCGTCGCCGGCGACGTTGTTGCTGATGATCACGCCGGCCGCACCGGCCAGCTGCGCGTTCTTGACCTTTTCCGCGAACGTGCAGGTGCCGCGCGCGACCAGTGCGATCTTGCCGGCGAGCGCCGCGCCGTTGCCCGGCACGCCGCACGCATCCTCGGGCGCGGAGACGACGATGTCGGACGTCAGATCGAACGTCGTCGGCCCGAATTCTGCGGTGCCGTGATCCAGATCACCGGCGACCGACGCCGGACTGTTGACGGTCAAGCTGCTGTCGACGACGTTGAAGATGTACATCTGCATCCGCGGCGAGCCGCCGTCCGACGGCGTCGACATGTCGGCATTGTTGGTGCTCGACGCATCCTGGCCTTCCGCATGAATCGGATCGCCGTCGACGCCACCCCGCCCGTAATTGTCCGTTTGCGCATTGCCGGCCGCTTCGTCGAAGCCGTTGTGATACCACCAGTCGTGCAGCCAGTTGTTCATGTAGAACAGGTTGGTGATCGCCGCCTGGCGCTGCGCATCGGTCGCCGGATCGGCATCCGGCGTGTACGGATAGACGAAGGCACCGGGCGAACTCGCGGCGCCGCGGAAGTCCGGCCCACCTTCGGTGAAGCCGTCGGTATCGCCGTGCTCGTCGGTGTCCGGATCGACCAGATAGTCGTCGAGATCGACGTACGCGTCGACGTTGTTGCCGGTCGTGACCGACGCGCCGGACGGCAGCCAGGGATCGTCCGAATCGATCGGGCCGTGATCGAGCGTGATGCTGTTGCGCGTCGCCGGCACGCGCGCGAACGGACCGTCCGGCCCGAGCGTCACCGGCTCCAGATCGTTGCCGAGCGGACCGTCGTACGGCTGGTGAATCCCGCCCGCATCGGCGTAGACCTCGTAGGTGTTCGCCTCGTGCGCGACCTGATTGTTGCGGAACAGGATCTTGCCGCTGTCGGCGGCGACGACGAACGAATAGCGATCGGTCACGCCGACATCGAACGGACCGGCGGCGAGCTCGACGTAATACGCCGGGATCAGCTTATCGCCGGACGGATACAGCACTTCCTTGACGCGCGGCGCGGCGCCGAGCCGATAGTCGCCGGTGCTGGCCGGCCGGTTGTAGATCGCATACTGGCCCGCCGTACGACGGACCTGCAGCGCGCCCGGCGACACGCGGCCGCCCATTTGCGCGAATGCCGCGGCGATCGCGTCGGCGCCGCTCAGCGAAAACGTTGCGGGCGCACGCTTGGCGGCGACGACCTGCGCATCCGGCGCGAAATATCCGGCGATCGCCTTCGGCGTCAGCTGCTGATCCATCAGAACGGCCATCCGGCGATTGAAGACTTCGCGCTCGCCGACACGTTGCTGGAAGCGCGCGATCACGACGCCTTTGCCGTTGTCCTGCAGCTCGGCGAGCCGGGCGTCCTTCATGCCGATGCGACCGGCGGCCAGCGCCGACGCGTTGCCGGCGATCGCCGCGCGCGCGACCGATTCGGCCTGCGCAGCGCGCTTCATCGGCGCGGACGCCGTCTTGGCGGCGATCGACTTGCCGTTGTTCAGCCACAGAAAGGTGTTGGCGCCGAGCTGGCGGTCGAAATGCGACGCGATGCCGCGCGGACCCAGATGCGCATTCTTCGGTGTCGCATGCAGATGCCGGGACAGCCGGCTCGCGGCCGGATCGTGCAGACCGGCCCGTGCATCGGCGGTCGCCTGCGACGCGAAGAATTGATCGTACTGGGGAATGCGGGTGTGCGATGCGGCGGCGATACCCGAACTGGCCGCGAGCGCACAGGCTGCGGCTGCAATCGCAGTCTTCTTGATCATGACAGCTCCCTGAAGTTTGATTTGCGCGCCGCGCGCCCATTTCCGCGCGACATGAACCGAGCGTGCACTGCGGTCCGCGATCAAACCAGCGGGAGAATCACCCAGCGCTAAAGGCCGCTCAGCTTGCGCAGCTCGCGCACCGCGACCGCGAGTGTCATGAAGTCGGCGACGCCGCCGGCCTGCAGATCCTGCAGCCGCTGGATGCCGAACTTCAGCTTCGCCGGGTGACCTTGCAGCCAGGCATCGAGCCGCGCCTGCGCCGATGCGCCAGGCATCTGCAGCACGCGCGCGGCGATCCGCCGATGCAGGCGATAACCGTCCTCGCGCAGGTTCGAACGCGCCAATGCCTGCCACTTGCTCTGCACCGGGAACGCGATGATCGTCGACAGCAGCCACAGCATGTTGAGCCGGTCGCCGACCAGGAAATAGACCTGCGCCGCTTCGGCGAGCGGCAGCTGCGCGTCGGCGGCGATCTCGACGATGTCGAGCGCACTGCCGAGCACCATCGTGTTGGCGAGCTGGTGCGCGAGCCCGACCGGCACGCCGTCGCCGAGCATCGCCGCGACCGCCTTGTCCCAGTCGCCGCGATAGCTGCCGGGCAGCGCGTCCGGCAACATCGCGGTCAGCGCGTCGACGCCTTCGCCGAAACGGCTCACCGCCTCGTGCACGGGCTTGTCGGTCCAGCGCTCGTTCAACAGCCAGGTCGTGACGTGCTTCATCAGGCCGATCGCGCGGCCGAACAGCCGCAGCTGCGTCGCCGCCGGCAGACCGTTGTCGAGCTTCTGGATCGGCAGCCAGTAGCGGTCGCCGTCGTAGATTTCGTGCGCGGTCGCGTACGCCTTGACGACTTCGGCGCGCGGTACGCCGTGATCGTCGGCGAAGCGGTGCGCAAACGAAAAACCCATGCGATTGACGACCGCGTTGGCGAGAATCGTCGCGATGATCTCGCGCCGAAGGCGATGCCGCAGCAGCAGCTCGCGCTGTCGGCCGACCAGTTCGCGCGGGAAATAATCGAGCAGGTCGCGGTCGAAGAACGGCTCGTCCGGTACATCGGACTGCAGCAGCGAATCAGACAGCGAAATCTTGCTGTACGACAGCAGCACCGCGAGTTCCGGCCGCGTCAGTCCCTTGTTGCGCGCACGCCGTTCCTTGAGCGCTTCGTCGTCCGGCAGGTATTCGACCGCGCGGTTGAGCTGGTTGTCGCGCTCCAGCGTGCGCATCACTTCGTTGTGTTCGCCAAGCTGCGCGGCCGCATCGCGCGCGATCAGGCTGATCGCCAGGCTCTGCACGTAATTGTCGGCGAGCACGGCTTCGCCGATCTCGTCGGTCATCTGCGCGAGCAGCGGATCGCGCATTTCGCGCGTCAGCGCGCCGTCGCGCATCAGGCCGTTGAGCGGAATCTTGATGTTCACTTCGCGATCGGACGTATGCACGCCGCCGGCGTTGTCGATGAAGTCGGTATTGATGCGGCCGCCGTCGCCGCCACAGCCGTCGAGCGCGTATTCGATGCGGCCGGGCTGCGTGCAGCCGAGATTGCCGCCCTCGCCGACGACCTTGCAGCGCAGCTGCCGGCCATCGACGCGGATCGCGTCGTTGGCGCGGTCGCCGCAGGCTTCGTTCGACTGCAGATGGCTCTTCACGTAGGTGCCGATGCCGCCGTTCCACAGCAGATCGACCGGCGCGAGCAGGATCGCGCGCATCAGCTCCTGCGGCGTGACATTGGCGCGCGCGATGCCGAGCGCGTCCTGTGCCGCCTGCGACAGCTTGATCAGCTTGGTGCCGCGCGGCCAGACGCCGCCGCCTTCGGAGATTCGCGCGCGATCGTAGTCGTCCCACGACGAACGCGGCAGCGCGAACAACCGCTGGCGCTCGGCGAAACCCGCCTCCGCGTCCGGCGTCGGGTCGATGAAGATGTGACGATGGTCGAACGCGGCGATCAGCTGCGTCTGCCGCGACAGCAGCATGCCGTTGCCGAACACGTCGCCGCTCATGTCGCCGATGCCGACGGCGGTGAACGGTTCGGTCTGGATGTCGCGGCCGAGCTCGCGGAAATGACGCTTGACGCTTTCCCACGCGCCGCGCGCGGTGATGCCCATCTTCTTGTGGTCGTAGCCGGCGCTGCCGCCGGACGCGAACGCGTCGCCGAGCCAGAAGTTGTAATCGGCGGCCAGTCCGTTGGCGATGTCCGAGAACGTCGCCGTGCCCTTGTCGGCGGCGACCACCAGATACGGATCGTCGTCGTCGTGGCGAACGACATCGGCCGGCGCGACGATCGCGTCGCCGACGCGGTTGTCGGTGATGTCGAGCAGACCACGCAGAAACGTCTTGTAGCACTCGACGCCCTGTTTCGCCCAGGCTTCGCGGTCGGACGGATCGCCCTGCTTGACGACGAAACCACCCTTGGCACCGACCGGCACGATGATCGCGTTCTTGACCATCTGCGCTTTCATCAGGCCGAGCACTTCGGTGCGGAAATCCTGCCGGCGGTCCGACCAGCGCAGACCGCCGCGCGCGACGCGGCCGCCGCGCAGATGAATGCCTTCGACATCCGGCGCGTAGACGAACACTTCGAACATCGGCAGCGGCGCCGGCAACTCCGGCACCTGACGCGGGTCGAGCTTGATCGACACGTAGCGCTTGCTCGCGCCGCCGGCGTCCTTCTGGAAATAGTTGGTGCGCAGCGCCGCGCGCACGACCGCCGCATACGCGCGCAGCACGCGATCGCCGTCGAGCGTCGCGACCTGGTCGAGCGCCGCGTCGAGCGCCTGCGCGACCTTGATCTCCGCATCGCGGCGCCGTTCGGCCGGCAGCGCCGGATCGAAGCGCGCCTCGAACAACTGCACGAGCAGGCGCGCGATCGGCGCGTATTCGGCGAGCAGCCGCTCCTTGTAATCCTGGCTGTACGGCAGCCCGGTCTGGATCAGATATTTGGTCAGCGTGCGCAGGCAGACGACCTGCCGCGCATCGAGGCCGGCGGCCAGCACCAGACGGTTGAGGCCGTCGTTCTCGGCCTCGTTGCGCCAGGTCTGCAGGAACGCCGACTCGAAATAGCCGCGCTGCTGTTCCGGGGCGAGCGCGCTGTGGCCGACCAACTGCACGACGAAATGCTGGATCCAGACCGGCTCGCCGTCCTTCGGATGCAGTTCGTGCGGGTCCTGCGAGATCACGCGCAGACCGAAGTTCTCCAGCGTCGGCAGCACGTCGGACAGCGCGACCGGCCGGCCGCGGCAATACAGCTTCAACGCCGTCGGCTGCGCGGCCGCGCCGTCCGCGGCTTCGACGATCAGCCGCGGCAGCACGTTGCGGCCGGCGGCGAGCTGCAACAGCATCTGCAGGTCGGCGGCCGCCTCGTCGGCGTTCGTCAGCTCCTGATAGGACGTCGGGAACGCGTCGAAGAAGCGCGCGGCGAGTACCGCGTCGCCGTGCTGACGGCGCGCGCAGGCTTCGCGCAGCTGCTCGCGCCACGAGCGTGTCGCCGCCAGCAGGCGCTGCTCGATCTGCGCGGCGCTCTGCGTCAGTTCGGTGCCGGCCGGCGTGCGGACGATGTAGTGGATGCGCGCCATGCCATGCCGCAGAAAATCCATGTTGCGGTCCATGCCGGTGCCGCCGCAGGCCGCGAGCAGTTCGTTGCCGATGCGATCGCGCAATTCGCGCGAATAGCGCTCGCGCGGCACGAACACCAGGCACGAGAAGAAGCGACCGTAGCGGTCGCGACGCATGAACAGTTTCAGTTGCGCGCGTTCGCGCAATGCGCGCACGCCCATGCAGATTTCGAACAGTTCGTCCTCGTTGGACTGGAACAGTTCGTCGCGCGGCAGCTGGTAGAGGATCTCGCGCAGATACTTGCCGGAATGCGAGTGCTCGGGCAGACGCGAACGCCGCATGACCTGTTCGGCCTTGTGGCGCATCAGCGGAATGCTGCGCGGACGGTCGATATAGGCGTCCGCGGAAAACAGGCCGATGAAGCGGCAGGTGCCGCCGATGCTGCCGTCGGCGCGCACGCGCTTGACCGACACCACGTCGACGAATTCCGCGTGATGGATGTTCGAACGCTGATTGCCTTTCGTGATGACGACCAGCCGCGACGACTCGCTGTATTTGTCGAGCTCCTCGCGCGGCGCGATCAGCGCGTCGGCGTCGGCGTAGCGCTTGCCGGGCCGGGCGAGGCCGAGCGCGGTGTCGGGACGGGTCTCGAAGCGCGCGCGGCCGTCGTCGCCGCTGACGACGTCGGTCTCGCTGCAGCCAAGGAACGTGAAGTGCCCGTCGTCGAGCCAGCGCAGGAATTCGCCGGACTCGTTGCCGTCATCGGTCGTGCGCGGATCGGTCGCGGCGAGCTGCTGCGCGAGCTCGATGCAGCGCGTGCGCATCGCCGAAAAATCGTCGACGACGACGCGGATGTCGGCGAGCAGGCCGGCGACCGCCGTCTCCAGCGCGGCGTAACTGCCGGTCTGCGAAAACGCTTCGAACTCGATGTGCACCAGCGATTCGGCGTCGCCGTCGGCGGCCAGCTCGTCCCAGCGCTGCGCATCGCGCGCGACGTTGAGGATCGGATGCACGAGCCAGTCGATCGGCGCACCGGTGTCGCGGATCGCCATGCTCAGCGAATCGACGAGAAACGGCATGTCGTCGACCACCGTTTCGAGACGCGCGAGGCCGCGGCTGCCGCGCGTCGCGAGATCGGCCGGCGGCAGCACGCGAATCAGCATCTCGCCGGGCGCGCGCCGCTGCGCGAACAGGAAATGGCGCAGCGCGGATTCGACCAGCTCCTCGGGCGTGCGCAGCCGCAGGGTGTCGAGCGACGCCATTTCGTAATACGGCCGGACGAACGCGGCGAAGGCGTCGCGCACGTCGTCCGGCGCCCGTTCGCGCGCCAGCGCCTGCAGACGTTCCAGCAGCTGCGCCTGTTCTTCGACGGCTTCCGATCGCATGCCTGCTCCTCGACGGCAGTGTGCGCAACGAGTATATGCCGCGGCTTGCGCCGCGCCGCGGTGGAAAACCCTCTTGCGGCCGGCGCCGGAACAGCCGCCTGCGTCAGTGCTTGTCGCGATCCTCGCGATCGGTGCGCGCCGGTCGCCGGATGTTCTCGAACTGCGGTTTGTACGCTTCGATGAACGCGTTGCGCAGGATGCCGAGAATCGCCTGCAGCGTGCTGGTGCGCGGCTGGTCGGTGCGGCCGCTGAACTCGACGCGCGTCGCGAACTGGCTCTCGCGCTGGTTCTTCAATACGTTCTCGGCACCGCCGGCGAGCGCTTCCCACAGCGCGCGCAGCGGATTGTCGTGCTGCTGTTCGATGTCGTGTTTCCAGTCGAAGAACGTCACGTGGCGGAACAGCGGCTTGGCGTAGCCGCTGAGCTGCCCGTCGCTGGCTTCGAGCTGCATGACGAACTCGCCGGTGCCGGACTCGGCATCGATCTTCGCGTACGCCTGCAGGAAGTCATTGAGATGCGTCAGGTCGATTTTCGTCACGCGCATCTCGATCCGGAAATCCTCGAAATGCCCGAACGGATCGAATTCGGCGTGCGATTCGAGCGGCGCCTCGCCGAGCACATCGGCGCGGATGTCGAAGGTCGCCGCGCGCGATGTGCCGCGCTCGCGCGTGTTGGTCAGGTTGTAGACCTGCGCGTCGACGTGCGTGGCGACGAGATCGACTTTCGGATCGGAATTGAAATTGCGGAAATGGACGTTGCCGTCGTGCACGTCGACCTCGTTGAGACGGATCGCCAGCAGGCTCTCCAGGCGCTCGCGCCAGTCGACGCCGCGGCCGGTCTGCGTGTCGCGGTCGGTCTTGCCGTCGACGATGTTCAGTTCCGGTTGCCAGAACTCGACTTCCGCGACGATGCCGCCATGCAGCAGTTCACGCCAGCTGACGGCGAGCTCGATGCGCGGCGCATCGAGCAGCGGCACCGGAACGGCGCCGTCCTGCTTGACGATGACGAGCTTGTGGATCGTGTACGCGCCGCGCCAGAACTGCAGATCGACGTCGGCGATCCGGCCGTGATAGCTGCCCATGTGGTCGAGCTTGCGGTTCAGATAGGCCGTCACCCAGCCCGGCAGCATCAGCCGCACCGCCAGCAGCGCGACGGCAACGGCAAGCACGATCCATGGCCAGCGACGTCGGTGCTTCACGATGATTCCCGTGTATCCGGCGTGCGAGCCTAGGTCGCCTGCGCTGTACCGCCGATGAAGGCGGCGACCGCTTCAGGCGGCGGCGACCAGCGAGGTGACGATGCGGATGTCGGACTTCAGCGTCTGATGCACCGGACAGCGCTCGGCGATCGCCAGCAGGCGCTGGCGCTGCGCATCGTCGAGCGCGCCTTCCAGCATGATGTGCCGCTCGATCTCGTCGACCTTGATCGCGCGCTCCGGGTGGTCGGCGCATTCGGCGCAGTCCTGCACGTGAATCTTGCGATGCTTCAGATGCACGGTGACGCGCGTCAGCGGCAGCTTTTTCATTTGCGCGTACATGCGCAGCGTGATGCTGGTGCAGCTGCCGAGCGCGGCGAGCAGGTATTCGTAGGGATTGGCGCCGCTGTCCTGGCCGCCGGCTTCGGCCGGCTCGTCGGCGAGCACGCGGTGCGGGCCGAGCCGCAGTTCGCAGCCGTAAGGGCCGCTGCCGGTATCGGCGACCAGGACTTCGCCGTGCGGCAGCGTGGCGGGCAGTCGGGAAGCGCTGGCGGGGTCGTTCATGGCGGGTCTCGCGTTCGGCGGAGCGGTCATCGTCGCACAATGACCGCCGGCCACCGTACGGCCATTGTTCAGGCGCCGCCGCACGGGGCGCCGGAAATGCTTGATTCGACTTGAGAGACGCCGCGGCTGCCCGTAGAATGCGCGCCCTTGTCCCCGATCCGGACGGGCATTTTTTGCCCACCGCGGGGTTCCGGTCCGCCATGAGGCGGGCTCCTCAGGAGATGACGCAATCGCTTTTGAACGTGAAGATCGGCGCAATCATCAGATCACCGCGCCGCGGGTCCGCGTGATCGCGGACGATGGTGGACAGCTCGGCATCATGCTGACGCGTGATGCGATCGCCAAAGCCGAAGACGAAGGTCTCGATCTGGTCGAAGTGTCGCCGAATGCAGAACCACCGGTCTGCAAGATCATGGATTACGGCAAGTACCTTTACCAGAAGGACAAAGCCTCCCATGCCGCGAAGAAGAAGCAGAAGCAGATCCAGGTCAAGGAAATCAAGTTCCGTCCGACGACGGAAGATGGCGATTACCAGACCAAGTTCCGCTCGATCACGCGTTTTCTCGAAGAGGGTGACAAGGTCAAGATCGTGGTCCGCTTCCGCGGCCGCGAAATGGCGCACCAGGAACTGGGCATGCAGATCATGGATCGCCTGAAGACCGAACTCGTCGACATGGCGGTGATCGAGCAGCATCCGAGGATGGAAGGCCGCCAGTCCGTGATGGTGATGGCGGCGAAGCGGAAGTAGTTTTTGTTTCGCCGGGGGCTGCGGCCCGCGGCGGAAAGTGGAAACGGGCGAAAGCCCGGCTCCGAAAAGAAGTCCTGCCCCGTCGGGGCAGGCCCGATCAGCGCCCTGGCAGGCTGCGAAATCGGCAACGATGAAGATGCAGGAGTGTTGCAATGCCAAAACTGAAGACAGTGAAAAGCGCGGCCAAGCGCTTTGCCAAGACCGGCAAAGGCGGCTTCAAGCGTTCCCATTCGCACAAGCGCCACATCCTGACCAAGAAGTCGGGCAAGCGCATCCGTCAGCTCCGCGGCGAGGCGCAGATTCATGCGTCCGACGTCCGCGAAGTGAAGCAGATGCTCCCCTACGCTTGATCGACCCAGGAGAACGTTAAATGGCACGCGTCAAACGTGGTGTTACCGCCCGCGCCAAGCACAAGAAGGTCCTGAAGAAGGCCAAGGGCTATTACGGCGCCAAATCGCGCCAGTTCCGCTCCGCCAAGGAGCAGGTCATCAAGTCGGGCCAGTACGCCTACCGCGACCGTCGCGTGAAGAAACGCGAATTCCGTTCGCTGTGGATCGTCCGCATCGGCGCGGCGAGCAAGGAACTCGGTCTGTCGTACAACCGATTTATCAACGGGCTCACCAAGGCCGGGGTGGCGCTCGATCGCAAGGTCCTCGCGGACATGGCGATCCACGACAAGGCAGCCTTCGGCGTTCTGGTGGCCCAGGCAAAAGCCCAGCTCGGCCTCGCCGCCTAAGCAAGCTCGCGTCGTATTGCTGTTTGCGAAGGGGAGCGGCGCCTGCCGCTCCCCTTTTCTGTTTCCGAAACGAAAGAACGCAAAGCTTATGAGCGACGAACTCGAACAACTGGTGCAAGGCGCGCAGGCCGATATCGCCGCATGCGCGGAACCGCGCGCGCTGGAGGCGCTGCGCGTCGACCTGCTCGGCAAGAAAGGCCGCGTCACCGATCTGCTCAAGCAGCTCGGCGGCATGGCGCCCGACGCGCGCAAGGCGTTCGGCGAACGCGTCAACCGCGCCAAGGAAACGCTTGGCGCCGCCCTCGAAGCACGCGGCGCCGAACTGGCGCGCGGCGCGCTCGATGCGCGGCTCGCATCCGAACGGATCGACGTCACGCTCGCCGGTCGCGGCGAGACCGTCGGCGGCCTGCATCCGATCACGCGCACGATCAGGCGCATCGCCGAGATCTTCGGCGAAATGGGGTTCGAGACCGTCGAAGGCCCGGAAATCGAGGACGATTTCCACAACTTCGGCGCGCTGAACATTCCTGAGGCGCATCCGGCGCGGGCGATGCAGGACACGTTCTACGTGTTCAACGGCGCGCGGCTGCTGCGCACGCATACCTCGCCGGTGCAGATTCGCACGATGCAGCAGCGCAAACCGCCGATCCGCATCATCTGTCCGGGCCGCGTCTACCGCGTCGACTCCGATCGCACGCACAGCCCGATGTTCCACCAGATGGAAGGGCTGTACGTCGCCGAGAAAGTGTCGCTCGCCGATCTGAAATACGACCTGCAGGTCTTCCTGTCGCGCTTCTTCGAGCGCGACATCGAGGCGCTGTTCCGGCCGTCGTATTTCCCGTTCGTCGAACCGGGCGCCGACGTGCATATCAAATGGACCTTGCCGGACGGCAGCTGGCGCTGGCTCGAAGTGCTCGGCTGCGGCGTCGTCCATCCGAAGGTGCTCGAAGCGGTCGGCATCGATTCGGAAAAATATTCCGGCTACGCGTTCGGCATGGGCATGGAACGCATGGCGATGCTGCGCTACGGCGTCGATGATCTGCGCCTGTTCTTCAACAACGATCTGCGCTTTCTCGAGCAGTTCCGATGACGGCGTGATTCGTGATGGGTGATTGGTGATTCGTAAAGCCAGGCACCCTCCACGAATCACCAATCACGAATCACCGATCACGTCCTATGAAATTGAGCGAAAACTGGCTGCGCGAGTGGGCGAACCCCGCGGAGAACATCGAGCAGATCGCCGAACGGCTGGTGATGGGCGGCCTCGAACTGGAGATCGAACCGGTGCTCGCCGAGCCGATCGACAAGGTCGTCGTCGGCCGCATCGTCAAGGCCGAGCGCCATCCGCAGGCCGACCGTCTGCAGGTCTGCGAAGTCGACGTCGGCGAAGCCGCGCCGCTGCAGATCGTCTGCGGCGCACCGAATGCGCGCGCCGGCATCAAGGTGCCGTGCGCGCGGGTCGGCGCGACGCTGCCGGGCGGCATGGCGATCACGCAGGCCCAGCTGCGTGGCGTCGACAGCTTCGGCATGCTGTGCTCGGCCAAGGAACTCGCGCTGTCCGACAAGTCCGACGGCCTGCTCGAACTCGATGCCGATGCCAAGGTCGGCACGCCGATCGAACAGCATCTGGCGCTCGCCGACAACGTGCTCAATCTGGAGATCACGCCGAACCGCGGCGACTGCCTGTCGGTGCTCGGTCTGGCACGCGACGTCTCGGCGCTGTTCGGCGTGCAGGTCAAACGGCCGCCGCAGGCGCAGGCGGTCGTCGAAGGTCATCAGCAGCTCAAGGTCGAGATCGAGAATCTCGACGATTGCCCGAACTATGCCGGCCGCATCATCTCGAAGATCAACCCGAAGGCGCGCACACCGGACTGGATGCGCGAACGGCTGCGCCGCGCCGGCCTGCGCAGCATCCAGCCGATCGTCGACATCACCAATTACGTGATGCTCGAACTCGGCCAGCCGATGCACGCGTTCGATGCCGACAAGCTCGCCGGCAACATCCGCGTGCGCCGCGCGCAGCCCGGCGAGACGGTGCAGCTGCTCAACGAACAGACCGTCGCCTGCGAACATCGCGAACTGCTGATCTGCGACGACAAGGGGCCGGTCGCGCTCGCCGGCGTGATGGGCGGACTGGCGAGCGCGGTGCACGGCGGCACGACGCGCGTGTTCTTCGAATCGGCGTGCTTCGCGCCGACCGCAGTCGCCGGCAGCGGCCGTCGCCACAAGCTGTTCTCCGACGCGTCGTACCGCTTCGAGCGCGGCGTCGATCCCGGCCTGCAGCGCCAGGCGCTGGAACGCGCGACGCAGCTCGTGCTGCAGATCTGCGGCGGCGAGACGCATCCGGTCACGCAGGCCGGCCGCGCGCAACCCGAGGCGATCACGATCCGCCTGCGCCGCTCGCGCGTCGCACAGGTGCTCGGCCACGAGATCGCGGCCAAGGACATCGAAACGCTGCTCGGCCGGCTCGGCATCACGCTGCGCGCCGAAGTCGGCGACGCATGGCTGGCGCGCGTGCCGAGCCATCGCTACGACCTGCGCATCGAAGCCGACCTGATCGAGGAAGTCGGCCGCCTGTACGGCTACGACCGCATTCCGGCCCGGCCGTATGCGGCCGAACTGGCGCCGTCGCGGCCGCAGGAAAGCGCGCGCACGCTGATCCGCGTCAAGGAACAGCTCGCCGCGCGCGGCTGGCAGGAAGTGATCACGCTGGCATTCGTCGAACCGGCGTTGCAACAGGCGCTGAATCCCGACGTACCGGCGATCGCGCTCGACAATCCGATCGCCGACAACCTGTCGATGATGCGCACGACGCTGTGGTCAGGGCTGATCCCGGCGTGGCTCTACAACCGCGCGCGCCAGCAGGATCGCGTACGCGTGTTCGAAGCCGGCGTCTGCTTCGCGCGCGACGGCGACACCGTCATCGAGACCGCGCGGCTCGCCGGCCTGATCGCCGGTCGCGTGTTGCCGGAACAATGGGCCAGCGCCGCGCGACCGGCGGATTTCTACGATCTGAAAGCCGAAGTCGTCGCCCTGCTCGGCAACGCCGCCGGCGATTACCGCTTCGAAGCCGCCGCGCATCCGGCGCTGCATCCCGGCCGTTCGGCGCGCATCGTCCGAGGCACGCGCCTCTGCGGCTGGCTCGGCGAACTGCATCCGCGGCTCGTGCAGACGCTGGATCTGCCCGACACCGCGCTGCTGTTCGAGCTCGACTGGGAGGCGATCCGCAACGTCGGCGTGCCGAAAGCCGCGCCGCTGTCCGAATTCCCGTCATCGCGCCGCGATCTGGCGATCGTCGTCGCCGAATCGGTCACTGCCGACCAGGTTCTCGACTGCGCCCGGGCAGCCGGCGGAACGCAGCTCGCCGATGCCCTGATTTTCGACATTTATCGCGGCAAAGGCCTCAATGAAGGCGACAAAAGCGTGGCATTGGGCTTGCTTTTCAATGACGCCTCGCGCACCCTAACTTTGCCAGAGATCGACACGGCGACTTCGGCGATCACGCAGGCGTTGACGCGTGAGCTGAAGGCCGCGATTCGGCAGTGACGAGAATGGGGAACGTCCGGTGGCATTGACCAAGGCCGAACTGGCTGAAGCATTGTTCGAAGATCTCGGGCTGAACAAGCGCGAGGCGAAGGAGTTCGTCGACCTTTTCTTCGAAGAAATCCGCGGTCGCCTCGAAGCCGGCAAAGAGGTCAAGCTTTCCGGTTTCGGCAATTTCGAGCTGCGCTCGAAGAACCAGCGCCCCGGCCGCAATCCGAAAACCGGCGAGGAGATTCCGATCTCCGCGCGCCGCGTCGTCACGTTCCGTCCCGGTCAGAAACTGCGTCTGCGCGTGGAAGCCGATGCGGCCCGCTGACCGACCGCTCGCCGTCCTGCCGGACATCCCGCGCAAACGCTACTTCGCGATCGGCGAAGTCAGCGAGCTGTGCGACGTCAAGCCGCACGTGCTGCGTTACTGGGAGCAGGAATTCCCGCAGCTGAAGCCCGTCAAGCGCCGCGGCAACCGCCGCTATTACCAGCAGGACGACGTGCAGATGGTGCGGCGCATCCGCAACCTGCTCTACGAACAGGGCTTCACGATCGGCGGCGCGCGCCAGCGGCTCAAGGAAACGCCGCGCGGCAATGGCCACGATCACGCGCGTACCGCGAGCACCGTCGTCGCCGTCGGCAAACCGCGGCCATTGCCGCCGGTCGCGACGACGCGCAGCGCGCAGATCGAGCATCTGCGCGACGAGCTGGAATCGCTGCTGCGGCTGTTCCCCGAATAACGTCCCGAACGGCGCTCGCCTTCTCATCGCCGGCGCCCTTCGCTACACTTTGCGCCCCCGCTGTTCCTTCATGTTTCAAGCCTCGCGTCGGGGCGTAGCGCAGCCTGGTAGCGCACTTCCTTGGGGTGGAAGTGGTCGCAAGTTCGAATCTTGTCGCCCCGACCAATTT
>DASSVA010000076.1:0-10809 GCA_035706385.1 Solimonas sp.
TATGAGGCGACCGCGTCCCAGACCGTATATGACGAGGTCCGGGCAGGCGTCGCGCCGCCGTTTGCCGTGTCGCCGCCGTCGCTGCCCTTGCGCAGCCCCGCGACGTAGCGCACGCCGCCGCCGACGGTGAAGCCGTGCGGCAGGCGATACGTCGTCCAGCTCGTGAACGCATCGTCCGGCGTGTACGTGAAGTTCGGCGTTTTGTCGGACGTCACCGTCGGCCCCTTCAGCACCTTGGCCTTCTGGTAGGTGTAGCCGGCCGAGATCGACCAGTCGTCGGTGATGTTGCCGACCGCCGACAGTTCGACACCCTGTACGCGCTTCTTGCCGGTCTGCGTCGGCGCGCCGTTCTCGTCGATGACCTCGCCATTGATCTCGTTGTCGAGTTTCGTACGGAACAGTGCGAGATTGAGCGACAGCCCCTCGTCGATGACATCCCACTTGGCACCCAGTTCGGCGGTTTTCGCCTTCTGGGGATCGGCGTTGACGCTGTTGGTGGACAGCGTCGTGGTGCTCGCCGCCGAAAGCTGGAAGTTCGCGCCGCCCGGCGGCTGCTGCGAGACGGCGTAGTTGGCGTAAACGCTTGCCGCTTCGATCGGCTTGTAGACGACGCCGAGCTTCCAGTTGAACAGCGTGTCCTTGTCGGACGTATCGACCGTGTTGACGACATCGCCGACCTGGCCGCCCTGGCAATACACCACGCGACGGCCGCTTTCGTTCGGATTGGTCGTCGTGCACACGGAGCTGCTGTCGTATTCGGTCTTGTAGTGATCGAAGCGCACACCGCCGGTCACCAGCAGGCGATTTTCGAAGAACTGCAGCGTGTCGAACGCGTAGGCCGATTCGGTATCGGTCTTGCCATGACTGCCGGTACCGGGACGTGTCAGCGTCAGGCTTCCGGCATCGGACCAGTCCGGATCGTACAGGTTGGCGGCTTCGACGCCGCTGGCGGTCACGGTACTCGTGAATTGCTGCTCGCGGGTCAGCTCGATGCCCGTGCTCAGACTGTGCTTCACCGACCCGGTTTCGAAGTCGTAACGCAGGTTGAGCTGATCGGTGAGGATCTTGTTGGTCTGGTCGCGCGTGTTGAGATTGCTGCGCGCCAGCGTATAGGCCGACAGATCGTCCGGATTCTCAGGATTCCATCTGACGTTTCCCGCCTGAACCGGGTTGCCGTTGCCGTCGAGGACAATATTGTCATTGTCGTCGCGCGCGTAGATGCTCGTCCCCATGAACGACGTCAGCATGTAGTCCTGCTTGGTCTGGCCCCAGCGCGCGATGTTCTGGATTTTCAGCTTGTCGGAGAAGTCGTGCTCGAGGCGGAACGTCGCCATCTTCGACGTATCGTTGTCGTGGTCGTAGCGCGTGCCGTAGTAATTGCTCGAATCGACCGGGTGGCCGACGAGCGCGTCTTCGCCTTCCTGCGGCTGCCAGCTCGGCAGGCCGATGGTCGGCACGAAACCGTCAGGCACATTGTCCTGCTTGACGTACAGCAGATTGAAGTACGCGCGGGTATCGGTGTTGAGGCCCAGACCCAGCGACGGCGCGATGCCGGAGCGCGAATTGTTGACGTGGTCACGACCGGCGACGTCGCTGTCCTGCCACAGCGCGTTCAGGCGCAGTGCGGCGCCCGGCAGGCCGTCGAGTTTCTGGTTGTAGTCCGCAGTCGCGCGGTTCTGGCCATCGGTTCCAACCGTGATCGTGCCGGACAGCGCGTTTTCGAGGAACGCCTGCTTGGTCTGCATGTTGATCGCACCGGACGGCGACGTGCGGCCGTTGTCGGTACCGGCCGGGCCTTTCTCGACCTCGATCTGCTCGATGTTGAACAGATCGTGCGAAACCGAACCGAGATCGCGGACGCCGTCGACGAAGATGCTGCTCGACGCATCGAAGCCGCGCATGTAGACGGTGTCGCCAGTGCTGGTGTTGCCGTTTTCGCCGGCGTAGAACGTGCCGACCGCTGGACTGTTGCGCAGCGCCTCGGTCAGCGTCGTCGCGCCCTGTTCGTTGAACAGTTCCTTCTTGATGACCTGGATCGTCTGCGGCGTGTCGCGCAGCGGCTGGGTGAATTTCGGAGACTGGACGGTGTCGGCCTTGTACGACGACGGCAACTCGGCCTCGACCTTGACCTCGCGCAGCTGCGTGGCCTGCTGCGGTGACGACGGCGCGGCAGTCGCGTCGGCGGTTTCCGCGGCGGCGGGCGTTTCAAGCTGCTGCGCGGCAGCCGGCAGCGCGTGCACGGCCAGCACGGCGGCCGCGATCGGACTCAAACGGAACTTCATGCGGACAAACTCCCCTGAACGGTTTCCCAGCAAAAGCGGCCGCACGCGGCCGCGAGTTTTCTCCGTACGGGCCCACCTGGACGGCACGTTGGGTCTGGACGTTCGCGGGAGACGAATACGATTCTACATGAGAATCGTTTACGCTTAAAGACAATGCGAGGCCGATGACGATTAAAGCCGGCGCGTGCTCGACTAGGGTGTTGCGGCCGGCATCGCCGGCACCAGTTTCTGCGCGTCGACGCGCGCATCGAACCAGTTCATCCGCCAGTCGAGATGCGGGCCGGTCGCGCGGCCGCTCATGCCGGACAGGGCGATGACGTCACCCTGCTTCACCTGCTGGCCCTTGTGCACGAGCAGCTTGGACAGATGCAGGAACGCTGACTGCAAACCGTAGCCGTGATCGACCATCAGCGTGCCGCCGGTGTAATACATGTCCGGATTCGCGAGCACGACGACGCCGTCGGCCGGCGCATGCACTTCGGTGCCGATCGGCACCGCGACGTCGACGCCGTAATGCGGCTGTTTCGGCGTGCCGTTGAGGATGCGCTGGCTGCCGTAGACGCCGGAGATGCGGCCGGTCGCCGGCCAGATGAAATCTTCGAGAAAGCCGGTGCCGTCGCCTTCGTAGCGGCGCGCCGCGACGACCTCGCGCTGGTCGGCGCGAATGCGGTCGAGCACGTCGGCCGGCGGCGTCACCATCTTCGGCGGCAGCCCTTCGATCCGCTGGATCGCGTATTCGCGCTTGGCGATCGAGTGCGTGTAACGGACCACGGCCGCGCCCGGCAGCTGCACGCGCAGTTCGGCACTGTCCGGCGCGTCGCGATGAATGCCGAACACGAAATCGCCGGCTGGCGTCAGCTTCAACTGGCGATCGCCGAACCAGACCTTGCTGCCGACCGGTGCCTTGCCGAACAGCACCGCGCCTTCCTGCCAGTCGCCGCGCAGACTGACGCCGGCCGGCAGTTCGTCGACGCCCGCCGCGCCGGCGGCGAAGCTCGTCATGAACAGGAAGGCGGCGGCGATCAGCATGCGCATCAAGGTTCTCCGATCAGAAACGAGGCTACGTCAATACGTCATTCCCGCGAAAGCGGGAATCCAGTGCTGCGCAAGAAAATCCTGATTCCCGCTTTCGCGGGAATGACGGTGGTTTTCAGCCCATTGCGCAATTGATGACAGCCCCTAGCCTAAAGCTTTCAGCTTCTGCGCGAGCTCGACGAGCGGCACCGTCTCCTGCGCTTCGACGCCGCGATAACGCAGCGTCACGGTCTTTTCCTCGGCTTCCTTGCGGCCGACGACGACGATCACCGGGATCTTCTGCGTCGCGTGCTCGCGGATCTTGTAGTTGATCTTCTCATTGCGCAGATCGGTGTCGGCGCGCACGCCGGCGTCCCTGAGCCGCTCGCAGACCTCGGTCGCATAGCCGTCGGCGTCGGAGACGATCGGCGCGACGACCGCCTGCACCGGCGACAGCCAGAACGGCATGCTGCCGGCGTGGTGCTCGATCAGGATGCCGATGAAACGCTCCATCGAACCGACGATCGCGCGATGCAGCATGATCGGCCGCTGCCGCTGCGAGTTCTCGTCGATGTATTCGGCATCGAGCCGCTCCGGCATCATCGGATCGAACTGCATCGTGCCGACCTGCCACGCACGGCCGATCGAATCCTTGAGGTGGTATTCGATCTTCGGCCCGTAGAACGCGCCCTCGCCCGGCAGTTCTTCCCACTCGACGTTCGCCGCGCGCAGCGCCGCGCGCATCGCATCTTCGGCCTTGTCCCAGACGTCGTCGCTGCCGAGACGCTTGTCCGGGCGCAGCGCAAGCTTGACGTCGATGTTGTCGAAACCGAAATCGGCATAGACCTGCATCGCCTGCCGGTGAAACGCGGTCACTTCACCCTCGACCTGTTCCGGCGTGCAGAAGATGTGGCCGTCGTCCTGCGTGAACGCGCGCACGCGCATGATGCCGTGCAGCGCACCGGACGGCTCGTTGCGATGGCAGCCGCCGAACTCGGCGTAGCGGATCGGCAGGTCACGATATGAATGCAGGCCGGCGTTGTAGATCTGCACGTGGCCCGGGCAGTTCATCGGCTTGATCGCGTACGTGCGCTTCTCCGATTCGGTGAAGAACATGTTGTCGTGGTAATTGTCCCAGTGCCCGGACTTCTTCCACAGGCTGACGTCCAGAATCTGCGGGCCGCGCACTTCCTGATAACCGCTCTTGCGATAGACGCCGCGCACGTACTGCTCGACCGCCTGCCAGATCGCCCAGCCTTTCGGGTGCCAGAAGATCATGCCCGGCGCCTCTTCCTGCTGGTGGAACAGGTCGAGCTGCTTGGCGAGCTTGCGGTGGTCGCGCTTCTCGGCTTCCTCGACCTGCTTCAGATACGCCTTCAGCTCGTCGTCGGTCGCGAACGCGACGCCGTAGATGCGCTGCAGCTGCGCGTTGTTGGCGTCGCCGCGCCAGTAGACGCCGCCGACGCGAATCAGCTTGAACGCGCTGCCGAGTTTGCCGGTCGACGGCAGATGCGGGCCGAGGCACATGTCGAGCCAGTCCGCGCCCTGACGGTAGATCGAGATTTCCTCGTCCGGCCTGATGCCTTCCTTGACCCACTCCGACTTGAACGCCTCGCCGTGGTCGTCGAAGAACGCGATGACTTTCTCGCGCGGCCAGACCTCGCGCGTGATCGGCAGATCGCGCTTGACGATCTCGCGCATCTTCGCCTCGATCGCCGCCAGATCGTCCTCGGTGAACGGCGTTTCGCGCGCGAAGTCATAGTAGAAACCGACGTCGGTCGCCGGACCGAACGTGATCTGCGTGCCGGGGAACAGCTCCTGCACCGCCTGCGCGAGCACGTGCGCGGCGTCGTGGCGGATCACTTCGAGCGCTTCCGGCTTGTCGCGCGTGACGATCGAGATCTTCGCGTCATGGTCGATCGGCCGCGTCAGATCCCACAGCTCGCCGTCGACGGAAATGACCGCGGCCTTCTTGGCGAGGCCGGGCGAGATGCCTTGCGCGATCGCAAGACCGGTGACCGGCGCATCGAACGATTTGACGTTGCCGTCCGGGAAAGTGATTTGTATCGACATGCTTTTTAATCTCCCCCTCTCCCCACGACCGTGGGGAGAGGGTCGGGGTGAGGGGCGCCTGGATCGAGGCCCCTCACCCTAACCATCTCCCCGCACGCGGGGAGAGGGAACAGGAATGTTTCAGGATTTGCTGCGAACGTACACGACGGCGGCCTTCAGCCGCGCGAGCGTTCGCTCCCGCCCGAGCAGGAACAGCGTCTGATCGATCGGCGGCGAGATCGCCATGCCGACGACCGCGACGCGGATCGGTTGCGCAACCTTGCCGAGGCCGAGTCCCTTGCCTTCGGCGAAGCCGTTGACGGCGGCATGCAGCGCCGGCGCGGTCCAGTCCGGCAGCGCGGCCAGCGCGGCGGCGAGTTCGTCGAGCACCGTCGCGCCGTCGGCGGTCAGATGCTTGGCGGCATCCTTGTCGTGGTAGCCGTCGAGTTCGGCGAACAGGAACTTCGACTTCTCCGCCATCTCGACCAGCGTGCGGCAACGCTCGCGCTGCTGCTCGATCACGAGCTTCAGGTCCGGGCCGTTCGCCGGATCGACGCCGAGGCGGCGCAGATGCCAGTCGAACTCGGGCGCGACGACGGCCGGATCGGTGATCTTCAGATACTGGTGATTGACCCAGTACGCCTTCTCCATGTCGAAGCGCGCCGGGCTGGCCGAGACGTGATCGAAGTCGAACTTCTCGATCATCTCCTCGCGCGTGAACATTTCCTGGTCGCCGTGGCTCCAGCCGAGGCGCACGAGGTAGTTCAGCATCGCCTCCGGCATGAAACCCATCGCGCGGTATTCCATCACGCCGAGCGCGCCGTGCCGCTTGGAGAGCTTCGCGCCGTCGGCGCCGAGAATCATCGAGACGTGCGCGTACGCCGGCGGCGTCGCGCCGAGCGCCTGCAGGATGTTGATCTGCCGCGGCGTGTTGTTGACGTGATCGTCGCCGCGGATCACATGCGTGATGCCCATGTCCCAGTCGTCGACGACGACGCAGAAGTTGTACGTCGGCACGCCGTCGGCGCGCGCGATGATCAGATCGTCGAGTTCGCCGTTGTCGAACACGATCCGGCCCTTGATCAGATCGTCGAGCACGACCTGGCCGCTCTGCGGATTGCGGAAGCGCACGACCGGCGCGACGCCGTCCGGCACCGACGGCAGCGTCTTGCCCGGCTCCGGCCGCCAGCGACCGTCGTAGCGCGGCTTTTCCTTGCGCGCCATCTGCTCGGCGCGCATCGCATCGAGCTCTTCCTTGCTCGCGTAGCAGTGATACGCGGTGCCGGCCGCCAGCATCTGCTGCACGACCTCTTTGTAGCGGTCGAAACGCTGCGTCTGGTAGACCTCGGCGAAGTCCGACTTCAGGCCGAGCCAGGCCATGCCTTCGAAGATCGCGTCGACCGCTGCCTGCGTCGAGCGTTCGCGGTCGGTGTCCTCGATGCGCAGCAGGAACTTGCCGCCGTGGCGCTTGGCGTACAGGTACGAAAACAGCGCGGTGCGCGCGCCGCCGATGTGCAGAAAGCCGGTCGGGCTTGGCGCGAAACGGGTGACGACAGGCATTTTTCGTGAGGAGTGAGGCGTGAGGAGTGAGGCGTCTGGGAAGCGCGCATTCTAAACTAAGCCTCCCCACCTCACGCCTCGCCCCTCACGCCGCCATGTCTGCCCTGTTCGTCGAACAGCTCACCGTCATCGATTGCGCCCGGCTCGACGCGGCGCGCGGTCTGGTCGGCGACAGCTGGATCGTCGACGTCGAGCTCGAAGGCGATCTCGACGGCCAGTCGATGGTGCTCGACTTCGGCGAGGTCAAGAAACGCCTCAAGCATGCGATCGACGGCAGCGTCGATCACAGCCTGCTGGTGCCGCGCCGCGCGCCGCAGTTGCGCCTCGACATCGCCGGCGACGATTGCGAACTCGCGTTCGCGGCGCAGACCGGGATGATCGAGCATCGCTCGCCGGCCTGCGCGGTCAGCGTGCTCGACGCCGCCGCGATCGACACAGATGCCGTCGTCGCATATCTGCGACCGCGGCTGATGGCGGTGCTGCCGACCAGCGTCGCGCAACTGCATCTGCATCTGCGGCCGGAACGGATCGACGGCGCGCATTACCACTACGTGCACGGCCTGAAGAAGCACGCCGGGCTGTGCCAGCGCATCGCGCACGGCCATCGCTCGCGGATCGAGATTCGCGTCGACGGGCGGCGCGACGAAACGCTGGAACAGCAGATCGCCGCCGGCTGGCGCGACATCTATCTCGGCACGCGCGACGACGTCGTTTCGCGCGGCGACGGCCGCATCCGTTTCGCGTACACCGCGGCCGAAGGCGCTTACGCGCTCGCGCTGCCGGAAGACCGTGTCGACCTGCTCGACACCGACAGCACCGTCGAACAGATCGCCGCGCATCTCGCGCACCGCCTCGCGCCGGCACTGGCCGCTCGCAGCGTCAGCGTGCGCGCCTACGAAGGGGTGATGAAAGGTGCGGTTGCGACGGTCGAACGGTGAACGGACCGGCGAAATTCAGGTCCAATCAGTACGGTTTCCGCTAAAGTGACGCCATGAATCGACTTCCGTTCGCATTGCGCAACAGCCTGCTCGCCGCCGTCGCGGTCGGCAGCACGGCGCTCGCCGCCTGCGTCGCCGAAGTGCCGGCGCGGCCGGGCGTCGACTACGGCTACGTCGCCGGCACCTACGGCACGGCGCCGGCACCGTATGGCGATCCATACGATGCGCCTTATTACAACGACGGCTATTACGGCTACAACGGCGCGTATTACGGCGGCGGCTACTACTACGGGCCGAGCACGACCTTCGTCTACACGCGCGACCACTATTATCCGGCGTACGGCTACCGGCCGCATCGCAACGACTATCGTGACGACGATCACGACCACGATGGCAATCATCATGGCGGCGATCATCATTATCCCGGCCATGACGGCGATCGCGGCCACGGCGGCGATCACGACGGCGGCTGGCGGCCGGGCCGGCCGGGCGGCGGCCATGCCGGCGGTCCGCCGCCGCGCAACGATCCGCCGCGGCCGGGCATGGGCGGAGGGCGGCCGGGGTCGGGCCACGGCAGTCGTCCCGCGCCCGCGCCGCGCAACGATGCGGCGGCGCGCCTCGTACAGCGCATGCAGCGCGACGACCGCAAGCACGACTGACGCGCGCGCTGTGATATAAAGGCCGCCCTTTTTCGGGCGGCCTGTTCATTTGAGCCGCATGTTTTCGCGTTTCGACCGGGCTTTTCCGTCATGGCCACCGACATCCATTTCTTCCCGCGCGTCACCATCGAACAGGTCGAAGAAGGCCGCGAGCTCGCGCCGAAGTTCGACGAACATGGCCTGCTGCCGTGCGTGACGACGGCGGCGCACAACGGCGAAGTGCTGATGCTCGGCTACATGAACGCCGAGGCGCTGAAGAAAACCATCCTGACCGGCGAAGCGCATTATTTCTCGCGCTCGCGTCAGGTCATCTGGCACAAGGGCGCGACCTCCGGGCTCGTGCAGAAAATCGTCGAACTGCGCATCGACGACGACCAGGATGCGGTGTGGCTCAAGGTCGACGTGATCGGCGACGCCAGCTGCCACGTCGGTTATCGCTCGTGCTTCTACCGCTCGGTGCCGACCGGCGACGGCGACGCCGTCCGCGAACTGGCGTTCGAGGAATCGGAAAAGACCTTCGATCCGAAGGCCGTTTACGGCGACGCGCCGAATCCGACGAAGCTGTAACGGCAATCCCTTTTTGCAGGAGCGCCGCTTCGACGCGACCTTACCCGGCGTCGCATCCCAAGTGCACGCCTGCCGACGCTAGCCACGATCCTCGCAACGCCGTTCGATCGGCGCAGCCGCCTGCCGCCAATACGGCGTCGCGGCCGGCGCGGCGTTCCAGAAACGCCGCGCGTGGTCGCGCCACGGCTGCACGATCCGCGCACGGGGGGCGCCGTCGATCGTGATCGCGCCGCGCTCGCCGCTCATCAGCATCCGCGCATTCGCCCCGCAGACGCCGTAACGCGCGACGACGTCCGGCCGCGGATGTCGGAAGCGGTTGTGCCAGCCGGCCGGAAACACGACGAGCTGCGGCGCGACCGCCGCGACGAAATCCGCGGTCGACGACGTCGCGCTGCCGTGATGCGGCGCGATCAGCACGTCGGATGACAGCAGCGCGCGGTCGGCTTCGAGCAGCCGGCCTTCCGACTGGCGTTCGATGTCACCGGGCAACAGCACCGAATACGGTCCGTCGATCTTCAGCACGCAGGAGCCGTTGTTGTCGGACAACGCGGCGCTGCCCGGATGCAGGATCGTGAAGCGCACACCGTCCCACTGCCAGCGCATGCCGTCGCGGCACGGCGCGCCGGATGGCGTGCCGATCTCGCGGCGCACCGTCAGCAGGCGGCGCACGGCCGGCACGCCGCCGGCGTGATCGTTGTCGCCGTGCGACAGCACCAGCAGATCGAGCGCGCGCAAGCCGCGGCTCAGCGCGAACGGCACGACGACTGAACGGCCGGCATCGAAGCCTTCGTCGTGCGCCGGCCCGGCATCGAACAGCAGGCTGTGATGCGCCGTGCGGACCAGCACCGACAGCCCCTGCCCGACGTCGAGTACCGTCACCTCGAGCGCGCCGCGCGGCGCATGCAGCGGCGGCCACGCGAGCGGCAGCAGGCACAACAGGCCGGTCGCGCGCAGCGGCAGGCCGGCCGGCGCGAACAGCAGCAGACAGCCGACGACGGCCAGCGCGAGCGCCGCGGCCGGCGGCGCGTCGGGCAGCCATGCCATCGGCCAGTGCGCGGCGAGCCACTGCAAAGCCTGCAACAGCCATTCGAGCACGGTCGCCGCCGGTGGCAACAGCCATACGGCGGCGGCCGGCGACAGCGCACCGGCCAGCGTCACCAGCAGCGCCGCCGGCGTCAGCAATGCGAACAGCGGCACCGCGAGCAGATTGACGAACGGCGCCGCCCACGCGAGTCCCTGGAAATAGAACAGTGTCAACGGCGCCAGCACGAGGCTGAGGAACAGCTGCACGCGCACCGCGGCGCGCCACGCCGGTTCGGCGCGATAGCGGCCGGCGGCGACGTAGAAAATCGCGCTCACGGCGCCGAACGACAGCCACAGGCCGGGCGCCATCACCGCCGACGGATCGACGGCGACGATCGCCAGCCACGCGAACGCCAGCGCGCGACCGGTCTGCGCGAGACGGTGCGTCAGCGCCGCGAGCGCCAGCACCAGCAGCATGAACAGCGAACGCGCGACCGGCGCATCGAAGCCGGCGAGCAGCGCGTACAGCATCGCGACCAGCGCCGAGCCGATCAGCGCAAAGCGCTGCGCCGGCAGCCACAGGCAGGCGCGCGGCCACGCCGCCCAGCTCCAGCGCAGCACGAAGAACGCGAAGCCGGCGACCAGCGCGAGGTTGAAGCCGGAGATCGCGATCAGATGCGTGGTGCCGGTCAGCCGGAACGCATCCCAGTCGGC
>DASSVA010000077.1:0-3812 GCA_035706385.1 Solimonas sp.
CGGCGGCATTTCCGGCGCGCTGTTCCACCGCGAACGCACCGGCGAGGCGGTCGAACTCGATGTCTCGCTGCTGAGCACCGCATGGTGGGCGTCCGGCGCGAACATCGCGCAGTTCCTCGAAACCGGCAAGACCACGCGCAACGCGATGCCGACCTCGGGCGGCGCCGCGCGCAATCCGCTGATGGGCAATTTCCGCACGTCCGACGGCGGCACGATCAACCTGTGCATGATCAGCCCGACCGGCCTGATCCGCGACGCGTTCGAACACTTCGGCGTGCCGGAAGCGGCCGACGATCCGCGCTTCGCCGACGCGCGCAAGCTGATCGACAACGCCGGCGCGGCGAGCGACATCATCGTCAAGGCGATCGGCAGCAAGCCGTTCGCATACTGGCGCCAGCATCTGAAGACGATGAAAGGCCAGTGGGCGCCGATCCAGAGCCTCGGCGATCTGACGACCGACGAACAGGCGCTCGCCAACGACATGCTGGTCGAACTCGAAGGCGACGACGGCAAGCCGTTCAAGGTCGTGCGCGGTCCGGTGCAGTTCGACCACGAGCCGCTGAAAACGACGCGCGCGCCGCAGGCGTCCGAGCATACCGAACTGCTCCTGATGGAACTCGGCATGGACTGGGACCGCATCGAAAGCCTGAAAGCCGCGGGCGCGATCGCCTGAACTCCGATACGCATACGAAACAGCGAGAGACCGATGAAAGCCGGAAGCAAACTGAAAAGCGTGGCCTGCGATACCGAAGTGATGGTGATCCGCGCGAGCGACGTCGTCGTCGAATGCGGCGGCGCGCCGATGGTCGACGTGCGGCCCGACGCACGCGCCACGATCGATCCGGCGTTCGCCGAAGGCACGAAGATCGGCAAGCGCTACGTCAATGCCGACGACACGATCGAGCTGCTGTGCACCAAGGGCGGCGCCGGTTCGCTGTCGATCGGCGGCGTCGCACTGCATCCGAAGGACGCCAAGCCGCTGCCGTCGTCGGACTGACGCTGCGAACAGCGTCCGCGCGTCATCGCGCTCGCCCGTGGCATCCACTTTCCTGAACGGTTGTCGTTGAAATGAACATCTCGCTGCTCCTGCAGATGGCGGCGGACGCCGAGCCCGATCGCATCGGCCTGGTCTGCGACGGCCGGCGCTGGTCGTACGGCGCGTTGCTGAACGCCGCGCGCGGCGCCGCCGCGGCGATCGAAGAAGCGCGCTGCGCGCACGTCGGCCTGCTCGACGAGAGCAGCGAAGCGGCCGCGATCGCGCTGTTCGGCGCCGCGATCGCCGGCGTGCCGTACGTGCCGTTGAACTACCGCCTCGCCGACCACGATCTCGCGGCGCTGCTCAAGCGCATCGAACCGGCGTACCTGATCGGCGACGTCGCGCGCGTGCAGCGCCTCGATCCGGACAGCGGCCACAAGACGCTGTCGCGCGGCGAATTCGTCGCGCAGGCCGAGACGCTCGGCGTGCGCGCATCGCCGGAGGAACGCGACGGCGAAGGCATCGCCGCGCAAATCTTCACCAGCGGCACGACCGCCGCGCCGAAAGCGGCGCTGCTGCGCCATGCGAACCTGCTGTCGTACATCCTCGGTACCGTCGAGTTCGGCGCGGCATCGGCCGACGAAGCCGCGCTGGTCTGCGTGCCGCCGTATCACATCGCCGGCATCGCCGCGCTGCTCAGCTCGATCTACGCGATGCGCCGCATCGTGCTGCTGCCGGCGTTCGAGCCGGACGCGTGGCTGAAGCTCGCGGCCAGCGAGCGCGCGAGCAATGCGTTCGTCGTGCCGACGATGCTGTCGCGGATCATCGCGGCGATGGATGCCGGCCACCGACCGGACCTGTCGGCGCTGCAGGCGATCGCGTATGGCGGCGGCCGCATGCCGCTGGAACTGATCGAACGCGCGCTCGTGCTGTTCCCGGACACCGGCTTCACCAACGCGTACGGCCTGACCGAAACCAGCTCGACGATCGCGCTGCTCGGCCCCGACGAGCACCGCGCCGCGCAACAGTCCGACGATCCGGCGGTGCGCGCGCGACTCGCCTCGGTCGGCCGGCCGCTGCCGACCGTCGAGATCGAGATCCGCGACGAGGACGGCAAGGTGCTGCCGGCCGGCGAACGCGGCGAAATCTACGTGCGCGGCGAACAGGTGTCCGGCGAATATCGCGAACGCAAGGCGCTCGACGCCGACGGCTGGTTCCCGACGCGCGACGCCGGGTACATCGACGGCGAAGGCTTCCTGTTTCTCGCCGGCCGCGCCGACGACGTGATCGTCCGCGGCGGCGAGAACATCTCGCCGGGCGAGATCGAGGACGTGCTGATGACGCACCCGGCGATCGCCGACGCCGCCGCGGTCGCGGTGCCGTCGGTCGAATGGGGCGAGGCGGTCGGCATCGCCGTCGTCGCGCGGCCCGGCCACGACATGCCCGGCGACGACGCGCTGAAAACGCTGATCCGCGAACGGCTGCGCTCGTCGCGCGTGCCCGAACGCATCGTCGTGCTCGTCGCCCTGCCGTACAACGAAATGGGCAAGCTGCTGCGGCGCGAAGTGAAGAAGCTGTTCGCGAGCTGAAACGCCGCATGTCGCATCCGAGGCGGGCCGTCGTGAGGCGGTCCGCCTTTTTTCATGCCCGCGCGACGGGCGCCGCCGGACACGGTCCTGTTGACGGATCGCGAATCATCAACAATGATGTTGAACACTTCATTAGCATCGTCGCGGCGATCGGCGATGCGCCGGCGGCACGACAGGAGAAACGGCAGATGGCGGAATCACTCGCGGGCCGCGTGGCGCTGGTCACGGGCGCATCGTCGGGCATCGGCGAAGCGGTCGCGCTCGCGCTCGCCGCGGCCGGCGTCCGCGTCGCGCTCGCCGCGCGCCGCGCCGAACGGCTCGACGCGCTCGCCAGACGGATCGAGGCCGCCGGCGGCCAGGCGTTCGCGATCGCCGGCGACGTCTGCGACGAGGCGTTCGCGACGGCGGCGGTCGCCGACACCGTCACGCATTTCGGCCGGATCGACATCCTCGTCAACTCGGCCGGCATGATCCAGGCCGGCGGCGTCGCGGCGTCCGATACCGACGAATACCGCCGCGTGTTCGATCTGAACCTGATGGCGACGCTGTACACCTGCCGCGCCGCGATCGGCCCGATGAGAACGCAGGGCGGCGGCGACATCATCAACGTCTCGTCGCTCGCCGCGACCAAGTCCGGCCCGGCGTTCAGCGCGTACGCGGCGAGCAAGCACGCGCTCAATTCGATGAGCGACGGGCTGCGCCAGGAAGTCGGCGGTGACGGCATCCGCGTGGCGATCGTCATGCCGGGCGCGACGCGCACCGAGGTGTTCGACAACATCAGCAACGCGCAGGTGCGCGAATCGATCAAGGCGCATGTCGGCAAGGACGGTGCGATGGCGCCGGCCGACGTCGCCGACGCGATCCTGCTGATCGCCGGCATGCCGCGGCGCACGAACGTGTCGATGATCGCGATCCGGCCGACGATCGACACGTCGGCCTGAATTCCACTCCCTCTCCCCGCCTTGCGGGGAGAGGGCTGGGGTGAGGGGCTTGCCTGATCGAGCAGCGCGGCGAGCGAACACCCCTCACCCTGACCTCTCCCCGCACGCGGGGAGAGGGAATCACTTTTGTCAGTGCTGCACCGAGGAAAAAACAATGGCTCGTCTGCAAGACAAGGTCGCCGTCATCACCGGCGCCGGTTCCGGCATCGGCAAGGCGATGGCGCTGCTGTTCGCGCGCGAAGGCGCGTGCGTGGTCTGCGCCGACCGCAGCGGCGGCGAAACCGGCGTCGCGGCGACGATCGGCGA
>DASSVA010000078.1:0-3109 GCA_035706385.1 Solimonas sp.
CGGTAGTACTGCGAGATGCCGAAATAGCCGGCCCAGCCCCTCAGGTACTCGCCGAGCTTGTGCAGCCGATAGTCCATCGACACGCCCCAGCTTCGACCGGTGAGTTGGCGGACGCGGTGCTTGAAGTCGTCGACGGCAGCAGGCGATGCGCGCGTGTTCGGCGAAATCCTCGACGTGCATATCGTCGACACCGGGGGCTCCCCGGTTGGCTTTCACTGGACGCAATCATTTCCGTTGACACCTTTGATGCGCATGTCGCACTCATGCAAGCGACGTCCAAATCAATGTGTGCTTTCGAGGCACCGATTGATTCAGGTTTTGCGATCGTCGTCCGCCCTGCCTCCCAGAATCGCCAACACTTCGTCGCGACTCGGCGCGTGCGCGCCGCTTCTGGAACAGACGACCGCCGCGGTCGCCGAGGCGAAGCGCAGGTGGGTTTGCAGTCCGGCATTGTCCGAAGTCAGCAAGCTGGCGATGAAACCGCCGAGACTGGCATCGCCGGCGCCGACGGTATCGGCGACCGTGACGGTGAAGGACGGCTGTTCGAACATCGTCTCGCCGCGGATCAGCTGCATGCCGTCCCTGCCCTTGGTGATCAGCAGCAGCGCGGTCGGCGCGAGCGTGCGAATCCGCTCGATCGCATGCGTCAGCGGCAGGCCCGGATAGATCGCCGCCAGATCTTCCTCCGACGCCTTCAGCACGTCGGCGATCCGCGCCATCCGTTCGAACAGCGCGGGATAGCGCGCGTCCATCAGATGCCGATGATTCGGATCGAAGCTGATGCGGACGCCGCGTTGCTTCAGCTGCTCGGCGAGCGCGACCAGCCGTGAGCCGAGCGGTTCGCGGACGAGGCTGATACAGCCGAAATGCGCGATTTCGCAGGCGTCGACCCAGCCGGCCGGCAGCTCGTTCTCGTCGAATGAAAGATCGGCCGAATCGTTGCCGATGAAGAAATAGGCCGGCGGCGACAGTTCGTGGACGACGGCCAGCAGCGGCGGCTTGTCGACGATCTGCACGAAGCGGCGATCGAGGCCGGCGGCGATGGAGCCTTCGACGATGGCCTGCCCGAACGGATCGGCGCTGACGGCGCCGGCCCACGCGGTCGGCAGACCGAGCGTGGCGGCGACGCGCGCGACGTTCCAGCACGAGCCGCCCGGCACGCTGCGCCACTGGTCCGGACCGGTGCGTATCAAATCGGTGAGCGCCTCGCCGAACACGACGAGCCGCGGGAAAACAGCCGGATCAGGAGACGACATTCAGAACCTCGTGGCACGCGCCCATCGTGTGGTAGTCGGTCTTGCCGGCGGGGCTTTTCTCGTCACTGTAATGCGTGTTGTCGCGGCGCAGGATGCGGTACCACGCACCAAAGCGATGATCGACGAAATGCCGCCAGCCGTACGCCCAGATGCGCTCGTACCACGTCCAGTATTTTGAATCGCCCGTGCGCCGCGCGAGCAGCGCCGCCGCCGCGAGCGATTCGGCCTGCACCCAGAAATACTTGTCGTCGTCGTAGACGCCGAGCTGGCGATCGAGACCGTAGACCAGACCACCGTGCGTCGCGTCCCAGGCGCGCGGCACGGATTCGTCGAACAGCTCGCGCGCACGCTCGACATGCCACGCGCGCGGCACGTGGCGATCAAGGATCAGCAGCAGCTTCGCCCATTCCGCCTGATGGCCCGGCTGGAAACCCCAGGGACGGAAGATGTTGCTGCGATCGTCCTTGTTGTACTGCCAGTCGGGTTGCCACTGCGGATCGTAATGTTCCCAGACCAGACCGCCGGCCAGCGCGGCCTGACGACGCGTCATGTGATCGGCGAGCGTCGCCGCGCGTTCGAGGAAATGCGCGGCGCCGGTCGCATCGAATGCGGCGAGCAGCGCTTCGCAGGCGTGCATGTTGGCGTTCTGGCCTCGGTACGGCGCAACACACCAGTGCGCGTCGGCCTCGTCGGCGTACAGCCCGGCGTCGGCATCCCAGAAGCGCCGCTCCATCAGCGCCCAGGTTTCGTCGAGATGATCGCGCGCGGCCGCGTATCCGGCCTCGATCGCCTTCGCATACGCGAGCATGACGAACGCGAGACCATAGCAGTGATTCGTGCGGTCGACCGGCTCGCCGTCCCGCAGCAGCCAGGCGTAACCGCCGGACTCGCGATCGCGATGCGCGTCGCGCAGATACGCGATGCCGTGCGCGACGGCATCGCGATACGCCGGCTCGCGGAAGTGGCGCCACGCCATCGCGTAGTTGAAGACGAAACGCGTGCTGCTGACGAGATGCCGCGTGCGGGCGTCGTAGACGCTGCCGTCGTCGCGGAAGAAATGAAAGAAGCCGCCGGCCGGGTCGATGCAGCGCGGGTGGTAGAACGCCATCGTGTCGGCGACGTGACGCAACAGGAATTCCGGCGAACGGAAATCCGGCGCCGGCGGCACGGCACTGCTCACGGCGGCGACTGGCGCACGTAGGTGAACACATCGCTGCCGGCGCTCATGCGCAGCTTGCAGACGATGTCATCGCTGCCGATCCACGCGGCGACGACGCTTTTCTTCTTCGCGTCGTTCACCGCCTCGAAGTCGCGGCGCCGGCATTCCTCGCCCTGGTAACGCACCGGCGGCTCGTCGTCCGCGGCCGTCTCGCCCTTCTCGATTTCGATCAACTCGGCTTCGGCAAGCCCGAAGTGCGGGCCGGCGACGAGTGTGCGTCCGGACCACAGCGTCAGCGGCAAGGTGTCGGCGGGCAGATCGTGCGTTTTCCCGTCGCTCGTCGCGCGCAGCGCACCGGACGGATCGCGCGTGACGGACAGCGATTTGCGCGTGCTGCCGACCGGCAGTTCCGACGACGTGTCGGCGGTCAGCGACAGCAGGCGGCCGTTCTGCCAATGCTCTTCGATCGTCTGACGGATCGTCGCCTTGATCAGCATGCGGCGCACGGTGATCTCGCCGTGCTGTTTCGCGACGAGACTCTGCTCGGCGCCCTCGCCCGAAGTTTCGAGCGTGATGTCGAGATGGCCGACGAGCTTGTCGCCGTCGAGCACGTCGTAATGGACGCGCGCCGGCAGTGACGCCGCGCCGGCGGCGGCGAACCAGCCGAGCGCGAGCAGCGCGCTCGCCGTTGCGA
>DASSVA010000079.1:0-15143 GCA_035706385.1 Solimonas sp.
GTCGTCGATCCGATTTCCGGCGAACCCGAGTTCAAGCACACGCCGGTGCGGATCGACGAGTTTCGTGCCGACTGGCAGGGCGTGCTGTATGCGCGCGACGAGGTCGATCTGCGAGCGTTCGCATGGTGGACGCGGGTCCACGGTCGCGCCGCGCAGCGCTACGAATTCGCCGGCCGCGGAAAGATCGCCGACCGCGGCGCGTGGGCGCGCGGCGTGCTGAAGGCTGCCGCGTCCGCCGCCGACTGGATCGAGTATCGTGACGATGCCAGCGGCATCTACCACGCCGCGCATTTTCAGGATGGACGCTTGCAAGCCTGTCTCTACGTCGCACCGCCGGACCTGCTGCCGTCGCGCGGCTGGCTCGCGGCGCTGTTCGATCGCGCGCGGCTGATCGAACGCGACCGCGTCGGCCTGCTGGCCGGCGCGCCGCTCGGCGTCGCGCACGACGATGGGCCGCTGGTCTGCTCGTGCTTCCGCGTCGGCCGCAACACGATCGTGCGCGCGATCCGCGAACGCGATCTGAAATCGCCGAAGGACGTGACCGCCTGCCTGCGCGCCGGCGGCAACTGCGGTTCCTGCCTGCCGGAGATTCGCGGACTGCTTGCCGAATGCGCGCTCAGCGAGGCGAGCGCTTGAGCGGCGGCATGCATGGCGAACGCGAATCGCCGTGCGACGATACCGACGGCGTCGTCCTCGCCGGCGGTCGCGCGACGCGCATGGGTTCGGTCGACAAGGGCCTGAGCCTGCTGCACGGACAGCCGCTGGTCGCGCACGTCCTCGACGCGCTGCGTCCGCAGCTCGCGGATTGCATGATCAGCGCGAACCGCCATCTCGACGTCTATGCGCAATTCGGTGCGCCGCTGGTCCGTGATGCGTGGCCGGATTTTCGCGGTCCGCTCGCCGGCATCTGCGCGGCGGCACAGCGCAGCGCGCGGCCGTGGCTGCTCGCCGCGCCCTGCGATATGCCGGGCCTGCCCGGCGATCTGGCGATCCAGCTCCGGTGCGCCGCGCAGCGGGCAGGGGTCGACGCGGCGTACGCGGTCGTCGGCGGCGAGCCGCTGTATCCGCTGTGCCTGCTGCATCGCCGACGTTTCGCGGCCTTGCACGATGCGCTGATGCGCGGACAATACGCGGTCGGGCGCTGGCTGGCGGCACAGAACGCCGTCGCGGTCGCCATCGACAACTGGCGCGGGCCGCCGCTCAATCTCAACACGCCGGAACGCCTGACCGACGCGCATACTGTCCACCTGTGGAAACCCGACTCTCCAATCTGATCGACCAGCACGGACGCCGCAAGCGCAAGCTGCGGATCTCGCTGACCGACCGCTGCAATTTCCGCTGCCGCTATTGCATGCCGGAGCAGCCGCAGTGGCTGCCGAAATCGCAGGTGCTGACGATCGAGGAAATCGCGCAGCTGGCGCGCGTGATGGTGCTCGACGGCATCACGCACATCCGCCTGACCGGCGGCGAGCCGCTGCTGCGGCGCGGCCTGCTGGCCTGCGTGCGCGCGCTCGACGCGCTGCGGCCGCTCGGTCTGCAACGCATCTCGATGACCAGCAACGCATCGCTGCTCGCGCCGCTGGCCGAACCGCTGCGCGCCGCGGGTCTCGACGATCTCAACATCAGCCTCGACAGCGTCGATCCGGCGACGTTCGCGCAGATGACCGGCCGTGAGCTGGCGCCGGTGATCGCCGGCATCGACGCCGCGGTCGCGGCCGGCCTGCCGGTCAAGCTCAATGCCGTGCTGCTGCGCGACGACAACGGCGGACAGATCGGCACGCTGGTCGACTGGGCGCGCGGACGCGACCTGCCGCTGCGATTCATCGAATACATGCCGCTCGACGCGCCGGGCCGCTGGCAGCGCGAACAGGTCGTCAGCGAAGCGGAAATCCTCGACGCGCTGCGCGAGCGCTTCGCGGTCGAGCCGCTGCCGCGCAGTCATGATCCGGCGACACGCTACCGGCTCGACGGCGTGTACGAGATCGGCGTGATCTCGACGGTCAGCAATCCGTTCTGCGCGAGCTGCGATCGCCTGCGGATCACCGCGACCGGCGAGCTCTATACCTGCCTGTTCGCGCCGCGCGGCACCGCGCTGCGCGATCGTCTGCGCGCCGGTGCCGGCGATGACGAGCTGCTCGACATCATCCGCGACGCGGTCTGGCACAAGGACCGCGGTTACGCCGCGCGCCAGGGGCCGGTCGAACGACCGATCACGATGCACGCGATGGGCGGCTGAGCGGGCATGTTCAAGATCACGTTCGAATTTCATGGCCAGTTGTTGCGCCTTGCCGGCGCCGAAACGCGCACGCTTTCATTTGACGCGCCAGTGTCGCTGGCCGAGGCGCTGTCGCAGCTCGGCGAGGACGTGCCGGAGCTCGATGCGATGCTCGCACGATGCGCCTGTGCGATCGGCGAGCGGCTGGTGCTGCGCAGAGAACGGCTGGATGCCGACTGCAGAATTGCCCTGCTGCCGCCGGTCGGCGGCGGCTGAACCGCGCAAGGCGCCACCGCAGTACCCTGTGCCGCCTGTGCAACGCCTGACGACATGACGACATCCACTGATCCCGATCGAATCCAGTCTGTGCCACTGCAGCTCGACTCGCTGCTGGCCGAGGATTGCCATCCCGAATGCGGCGGCTTGGCGCTGTTCGCCGGCACGGTGCGCGACCATCACGACGGCAAACCGGTGCTGCGGCTTGCGTATACGGCCTACGCGCCGCTCGCCGAGAAACAGATTCGCGAGATCGAGCAGGCGGTCGCCGCGAAATACGGTGTGCCGTATCTGCGCGTGCTGCATCGCGTCGGGCCGCTGTCGATCGGCGAGGTGGCGATCTACTGTGTCGCGCGCGCGCCGCATCGCGCCGAGGCGTTCGCCGCGTGCAAGGCAGCGGTCGATCGCGTCAAGCACGAGGTGCCGATCTGGAAGGAAGAGTTCTACGCCGACGGCACGAGCGCGTTCGTCGAAGGCTGCTGCATCCGGCCGGACGACGAGGAGCCGCACCGCCACGCCGCCGGCGCGTACCATGATCACGAACATCATCACGCGCGCTGATCCGGCCGAACGCCGGCCGCGCGCAGGAACGACGAGATGAAAGATGTCGGAATGAAGCCGGAGTCGCTGCGCCGCGCGCGCGCGTCGGCGGAACTGCTGGCGCCGCCGCACTGCATCGAACGGTTGCGCAACGGCGATACCGAGAAAGGCGATCCGCTGAAGACCGCGCGTGTCGCCGGCATCCTCGCCGCGAAGCGCACCGACGAACTGATCCCGCTGTGCCATCCGTTGCCGATCTATCAGGCCGACGTGCATTTCGAACTCGGCGACGATCGCGTCAAGATCGTCGCCAAGGTCGAGACGATCGCGCCGACCGGCGTCGAGATGGAAGCGCTGACCGCCGCGAGCATCGCCGCGCTGACGATCTACGACATGCTCAAGCCGTATTGCGAACCGGCGGAACTGTCGATCCGTGAATGCCGGCTCGACGAGAAGCGCGGCGGCAAATCGCATTACAGGCGGCATCTGCCGGCGCCGCTCGCCGCGGCGGTGCTGGTGCTGTCGGACAGCGTCGCCGCCGGCCGCAAACCGGACACCGCCGGCCGCGCGGTCGAAACCGAACTCGTCACGGCCGGCTTCGCGCCGATCCACTACGCCGTGCTGGCGGACGAACCGCAGGCGCTGCTCGACGCGATCGGCGAACTGCGCGAGCACCATGCGCTGATCGCGACGGTCGGCGGCACCGGCATCGGCAAGCGCGACATCACCGTCGACACGCTCAAGCCGCTGATCACGCGCGAGCTGCCGGGCCTGATGGAAGCGGCGCGCGCGTTCGGCCAGCGGCGCACGCCGTATGCGGCGATGTCGCGCGGCGTCGCCGGCTTCGCCGGCGACACGCTGCTGGTGACCTTGCCCGGCAGCCGCGGCGGCGCGTCGGAATCGCTCGCGGCGATCCTGCCGTCGCTGATTCACGTCTTCGAAGTGCGTCGCGATCTTCCGCATCCGGGCGGCTATCAGTGACAAGCGCGGCGCCGGCATGAGCAAGCACGATTGCGCGCACGGCGAACTGCTGCCGCTCGACGCTGCGCTGGCGAGCTACGCGCGCGAAGTTCGGCCGCTGCCGGCGCGGCGCCTGCCGCTCGTCGACGCCTTGCATCACGTGCTCGCGGCGCCGGTCACGGCCGCCGTCGATCTGCCGATGTTCACGCAGAGCGCAGTCGACGGCTACGCGTTGCGATCGGCCGATCTGGCCGGCGCGAGCGACGCGTCGCCGCTGCGTCTGCCGGTGACCGGCGAAGTGCGTGCCGGCGCCGTGCCCGACACGCCGCTCGGCACCGGGCAGACGCAGCGCATCTTCACCGGCGGACGCCTGCCGGCCGGCGCCGACACGGTCGCGCGCCAGGAGATCGTCGAACGCGACGGCGGACACGCCATCCTGCGTCACGCGCTGGCGCCGGGTGTCGACGTGCGCGAGCGCGGCGAGGAACTGCGCGCCGGCAGCGTGCTCGCGCAGGCCGGCCAGCGTCTGCATGCCGGCTTGATCGCGGCGCTGGCGATGGCCGGCGTCGCCGACGTCGCGGTCGTGCGAATGCCGCGCGTGCGCGTGCTGGTGACCGGCGACGAAGTGGCGCGCGACGCGGTGCCCGGCGAGGCCGGCGTGTTCGATGCGAACGGGCCGCTGCTGCGCAGCTGGTTCGTCGAACGCGGTTATCCGCCGCCGCGGATCGATTACGTGAGCGACGATCGCGCGGCTTTGCAGGCGGCGATGGACGAGGCGCTGCGCGACGGCGATCTGCTGCTGACATCGGGCGGCGTGTCAGTCGGCGATCACGATCTGGTGCGGCCGGTCGCCGCCGGACTCGGCGTGCGCGAAGTGTTCTGGCAGGTCGCGCAGAAGCCGGGCAAGCCCTTGTATTTCGGCGTGCGCGATCGCGGCGATGCGCGTTCGCTGATTCTCGGCCTGCCCGGCAATCCCGGCGCGGTGCTGATCGGTCTGCATGTGCACGTCGCCGCGGTGCTGGCGCGCTTGCAGAACGCCAGCGACGCGGCGCCGGCCTGGCGTGCCGGCCGTCTCGTCGATGCGGTGCGCAGCGACGCGCGCGAACAGCTGTTGCGGATGCGCGTGCAGGTCGACGACGACGGTCAGATTCATTTGGAACGGCTCGGTCGCCAGGACTCGCACATGCTCAGCAATCTCGCGTCGGCCAGTGCGCTGGTGCGGATTCCGGCTGGTACCGCGCCGGCCGCGGATGCCGTCGTGCAGTGGCTCGCGTTACCGTGACGCGATGAGCACTTCGCGCAAATCGCCGCTCAAGCTCGAAGCCGACCTCGGCTTCACGCTGCGTTCCGGGCTCGCCGCGAACGCGTCGCGGATCGCGCTGCTCGAACAGATCGGTGTGACCGGTTCGATCACCGCGGCGGCGAAAGCGGTCGGCCTCAGCTACAAGGCGGCGTGGGACGCGGTCGCGACGATGAACAATCTCGCCGACCGGCCGCTGGTCGAAGGCAGTGCCGGCGGCAAGCATGGCGGCGGTACGCGGCTGACCGCGCGCGGCATCGAGCTGGTGCAGAGCTTCCGCGCACTGGAAGCCGAGCACCGGCGCTTTCTCGATTCGTTGAACGCCGCGCACGCACGCGTCGGCAAGGACCTGCGGGTACTCGGGAGATTGGCGATGTAGACCAGTGCGAGGAACCAGTTCGCCGGCCGCGTCGTTCGCGTCACGCGCGGCGCCGTCAACGATGAAGTCGAGCTCGCGCTGTCGGGCGGCGAGACGCTCGCGGCGACCGTCACGCACGCCAGCAGCGAAGCGCTCGGCTTGCGCAAGGGCGGCGAGGCGATCGCCTTGATCAAGGCGTCGGCGATCATCGTCGCGGTCGACGACGGCACGCCGCTGCGGCTGTCGGCGCGCAATCAGTTGCGCGGCACCGTTTCGGCGCTGCGGCCCGGCGCCGTCAACAGCGAGATCGTGATCGCATTGCAGGGCGGCAATCTCGTCACCGCGATCATCACCAACGCCAGTGCCGAAGCGCTCGGGCTGCGCGAAGGCAGCGCGGCGGTCGCGCTGTTCAAGGCGTCGAGCGTGATTCTCGCCGTGACGGCTTAGGGCCTAGGCCGCCGGCAGCATGCCGGCATCCATCTCGATGATCTCGCCGTCGAGCGCGGTGATTTCCTCGCGCGCGTGCGTGACGTAGAGCATCGGGATGCGGGTTTCGTCGCGAATGCGTTTGAGGAACGGCAGGATCTGTTCCTTGAGACGATGATCGAGCGACGACAGCGGTTCGTCGAGCAACAGCAGGCGCGGCGAATAAAGCAGGGCACGGCCGAGCGCGACGCGCTGGCGTTCGCCGCCCGACAACTGGCCGGGCCGGCGTTCGAGCAGGTGGCCGATCTCCAGCAGTTCGAGCACGGTGCGCAGCTCGAAACGCCGCTGGTCCGCCGCGAGATGCTTCTGCCCGTAAATCAGGTTCGCGTGCACGGTCAGATGCGGAAACAGCTGACCGTCCTGGAACACCAGCCCGAAATGGCGTTGATGCGCCGGCACGAACACGCGGGCGGACGCATCGAACAGGACCTGATCGTCGAACGCGATGCAGCCGCGCGCCGGTTTCAGCAGCCCGGCGACATGCGCGAGCAGCGTGCTCTTGCCGGCACCGGACGGCCCGCAGATGCCGGTCACCGCGGCGCCGACGTCGCAGTGCGCGCGCAGCGTGAACGCGCCGCGCGTGAATTCGAAATCAAGCCTGAGCACGCAGGCGATATCCGAGTTTGCGTTCGCTGCGCCGGCTCAGCAGGTGGCTGAACAGCATCGCCGCGAACGCGAGCACGATCGACAGCGCCGCGAGTCGTGCCGCCGCGGCTTCGCCGCCCGGCTGATGCAGGGCCGAATAGATCGCCAGCGGCACGGTCCGCGTCTCGCCGGGAATGTTGCCGACGAACGCCATCGTCGCGCCGAATTCGCCGAGCGCGCGCGAGAAGCACAGGATCGAGCCGGCGACGATGCCGGGAATCGCCAGCGGCAGGCTGATCGTCGCGAACACGCGCCAGGGACTCGCGCCGAGCGTCGCCGCCGCCTGTTCGAGGCGCCGATCGATCATCTGGAACGCCAGCCGCACCGGCTGCACCATCAGCGGAAACGCCATCGTCGCCGATGCCAGCACCGCGCCTTTCCAGTTGAACGCCAGTTGCACGCCGAAATGCTCGTGCAGCCAGCCGCCGACCAGGCCGCGATTGCCGAACACGACCAGCAGCAGATAGCCGGGCACGACCGGCGGCAGCACCATCGGCAACTGCACGAACGCTTCGAGCAGCAGCTTGCCGCGGAAATCGCGACGCGCGAGCAGCCACGCGATCGCGACGCCGGCCGGCAGGCAGGCCAGCATGCAGCACAGCGCGATCTTCGCCGACAGCCACAGTGCCGTCAGTTCGTCCGGGCTCAGATGCATGCGGTCGAACCTGCGCGCTTTCAGTGACCGAGCACGGCGAAGCCGAAGCGCGAGAACACGGCGCGTGCCGCCGGCGACTGCAGATAATCGAGAAAGCCGCGGGCCTCGGCCGAATCGCGTTCGATCAGCGCCGCCGGATAGACGATCGGCGTGTGCGTGTCGTCGGCAAACGTGGCGACGATCTCGACCTTGTCGCTGATCTTCGCGTCGCTGCTGTAGACGATGCCGGCCGCGCATTCGCCGCGCTCGACGAACGCCAGCGCCGCCCGGACGTCATCGGTGCCGACGACGCGACTCTGCAGCGCGCTCCACCAGCCGAGATGCGTCAGCGCTTCCTTGCCGTAGATGCCGGCCGGCACGACCTCGGGATCGCCCATGCAGAGACGACCCTTGAACGCGGTTTCCGGTTTGAAGCCGGCATCGAAGCGGACCGGAAATGTTTCGCCTTTCGGCGCGATCAGGACCAGTGCATTGCCGAGCAGATCCCGCGGCGCATCGGCGGCGACGCGCCGGCGCTGGACCAGATAGTCCATCCATTTGCGATCGGCGGAAATGAAGATCGACGCGGGCGCGCCGGCGTCGATCTGCTTGGCGAGCGTCGACGAAGCGGCGAACACCGGCTTGACCGGCGTGGCGTGCGTCCTGCCGTAGTCGGCGGCGAGCTCGCCGATCGCGTCGGTCAGGCTCGCCGCGGCGTAGACGCGAACCTCGCCGGCAGCGGCGTCGGCAATGGTGAATGGGGGCGCCAGCAGCAGCGGCAGGATCGCCGCGAACGTGAAGGCGAGGCGGCGGGAAAAGAAACGAGCGGGGAGTCTCATCATCGTTATGTAGCGTTCTACATAACGTGATGAGCTGTCAATGGTGCGTCGCGCCGGTGGCGGCGCGCATCCGCTTCAGAGCCACGCCTGCAGCATGCCCAGCAACAATGCGTGGTGGTAGAGCGTGATGCCGGCCAGCACGCCGACGACGCCGGACGGGATCAGCCAGTCGTGCCAATCCTGCGTGGCGGCCAGCGCCGCCTCGCGCCGCCGCGCCTGCGCATAGCGCGTGTCGACGGCCATCGTCGGGCTGCGGCCGCCGCGGCGGGAACTGCCGGTTCTGCCGTGCTTGCTTGCGGTTCGTGGCTGCTTCATATACTGTTCACTCGCTCAGGACTGTGCAATTGCACAGTAATCGAACCAGCCGGCCATTGCAAGCATGTCACTGACTTCCAGACAACTCGAAATCCTCGGTTTCATCCAGGACTGGATCCGCGAACGCGGCTTTCCGCCGTCGCATGGCGACGTCGCCGATCATTTCCGCTTCAACCGCAATGCCGCGCGCGAGCATCTGCTGGCGCTGGCGCGCAAAGGCGAGCTGGAGCTGTCGCCGAACGATGCGCGCGGCATCCGTCTGCTCAAGGATCCGGCGCCGCGGCAGTTCGAACTGCCGCTGTTCGGCAACATCGCGGCCGGCGCGCCGATCACCGCGCCCGAGAATGCACAGGAATGGCTGCGCATCGATCCCGACCTGTTCCGGCCGCGCGCCGATTTCCTGCATCGCGTCGATGGCGATTCGATGATCGACGCCGGCATCCTGAAGGGCGATCTGGTCGGCATCCACCACCAGGCGGAAGCGCGCAACGGCGACATCATCGCCGCCTGTCTGCTCGATCGCCGCACCGGCGAGGAAAGCATCACGCTGAAGCGTTATCGCCGCCGCGGCGCGGAGGTGACGTTGTTGCCGGAGAACGCGCGTTATGCGCCGCTGGTGATCGATCTGAAGCGCGATGCCGACGAACAGGAACTGCCCGGTTTTCGCATCGCCGGCATCATGGTCGGCCTGTTTCGGCCGGGGGCGCCGAAATAGCGCGGCGCATAAATGAAAAGACCCGCCGATGGCGGGTCTTTTGCTTTCCGGGTCTGCGGTTCAGCGATCGCGGAACTGCGCTTCGACGCGTTCGTCCTGGCCTTTGACGTCGACACAGACGGTCGCGGTCGGGCGCGCCAGCAGGCGCGGGATGCCGATCGGATCGCCGGTCTTTTCGCAATAACCGTATTCCTTGGCTTCGATGCGGCGCAGCGCCTCGTCGATCTTCTTCAGCAGCAGCGATTCGCGCTCGCGCAGACGCAGATCGAGCCAGTGCTCTTCTTCGGCGGTCGCGCGGTCGGCCGGATCGGCGAACACTTCGCGTTCGTGCAGGCGTTCCTTGACGTCCATTTCGCGCTGCAGGACTTCCTCGCGCATCTGGATCAGACGCACCCGGAAGAAATTGAGCTGCGCGTCATCCATGTATTCGTCGTCGGACATCTCGCGGATGTCGTCTTCGCTGAGGATGCCGCCGATCGGCCGCGCGAGCCGTCTGGCGGCGGTGCGCGCCGGCTTTGGTGCCGCGATCGGCTTGGATTTGGCAGCAGGCTTGGCGGCTGCGCTTGCAACGACCGCAGTCTTCTGCGGTTTACCCTTGTTTGGCACTTTGGCTTTTCCAGCGAGCGGTTTCGCAACTTTCTTGGGGGAGGGACGCGCGGCCGGCTTGGCCGGCGTCGGCTTCTTCTTGGCGGCGGCCGCGGGCTTGGTCGCCTTCGCGGATTTGCCTTTCAAGGCGTTCTTCAGCTTCTTGATCAGCCCGGTCTTGGCTGGCGCAGGCTTTTTTCCGGCCGCGGATTTTTTGGCGGCCGGCTTGGCTTTTGCCTTCGCGGCAGGCTTCGACTTCACGAGCTTTTTTGCCTGGGTTTTCTTGGCTTTCATCGTTTCTTTTCTATCACGACGCGACGCAAGGTGGGGCGTTATACACTGCTGCCCAGGTGGGGTCAATGATCCTCCCTTGGTGATATTTCCGTCGGCGCGGACCCGCCACGTCATCCGCGTCATCGTTTCGATCGACTGCGATCGATTTCCTGTTCCTGCCGTGCGACGCCATCATGCGCCGCATGTATGCGGCGCGTCAGCGCTCGCGTTTGGCGCCGGGCATCGCGCGGTTCGATGAATGCGCCGGCGGATCGCTGGCGGGGAACGAATCGTACGAAGCCTGATCGACCGGATCGTTCGCATCCATGCTGTCGACTTCGGGCCGCGGCGTTGCCGGCTTGACGGGCGTCGCGGATTTGCGCTTCGTCGCCGCTTCGTCCCTGGCGCTGCGGTCGGCCGGGTTGTTTGTCGGGTTTGGCATTGCAATCCTCCGTTTTCCGGACACTGCTGCGATGCTGCGCCGGACAGCTGACGCCGTCATGAACGCGCGCTCAGCTTTGATCTGCCGTCACGATCAGCGTGGGCACTGTCGCGCGGCGATGTCGGCGACGTGCCGGCCCTGGAAGCGCGCCATCGCCAGCTCCTGTTCGCTCGGCGTCCGCTTTCCGTCGCCGCCGGCGATCGTCGAAGCACCATAGGGACTGCCGCCCTTGATCTCGTCGACGCCCATCTGCAGCTGGCAGCTGTAGGGCAGGCCGACGATGATCATGCCGTGGTGCAACAGCGTGGTATGGAAGCCGAGGATCGTGCTTTCCTGGCCGCCGTGCTGCGTGGCGCTCGAAGTGAACACGCTGCCGACCTTGCCGACCAGCGCGCCTTTCACCCACAGGCTGCCGGTCTGGTCGAGGAACGTGCGCATCTGGCCCGTCATGTTGCCGTAGCGCGTCGGCGTGCCGAAGATGATCGCATCGTAGTCCGGCAGTTCGTCAACGCGGGCGATCGGCGCCGCCTGGTCGAGTTTTGCGCCGATGCTTTTGAGCACGTCGTCGCCGATCGTCTCCGGCACGCGCTTGATGACGACGTCTGCGCCGCCTTCACGCGCGCCGGCGGCGATCGCGCCGGCCATCGTTTCGATGTGGCCGTGCACGCTGTGATACAGCACCAATAGCTTCGTCATTGCGCCGCTCCTTGTCTTGAATACGTTCGCCGCCGTCACGCGATCCAGAGACCGCGACGGCGGTGCCAGTCTTCGATCGACAGCTCCGGATATGGCGTGTGGCTGTCGAGCGAAAAGCCGATGGCGCCGCAACGGCAGCCGCCCTGCAGTGTCATCGCCATCCGTGGTCTTTCGTCCGGATGCAGGCGTGTGATCGCGCTTCGCGTCAGGATTGCGCGCGCTTGCGTCCGGACGCCCGCTTGTTCGGCGTGCGCCGCTGCGTCTCGCCCTGGGCCGCGGATTTGCGTCGGCGCGGGGCAGGCGAGCGGGCGGCGGCCGGCCGGGGATGCGTCGCCGCCGCTTCGAGACGGTCGAGGCGTTCTTCCAGTTCGCCGACGAGTGCAGTGACGCCCTGCAGCACGGCGCGCACTTCGCGAACCGCCTGTCGCAGGAAGCGCCAGGTCTCGGTCGGACGGCTCGACGCGTCGACGACGGCCGACAACACCTTCTTCAATTTATTCACGGGAACTCCTTGCGAAGCGGCCACGATCGCGCCGGGCGATGAATCCTTCATGAATTGCCGATGCACGGGCGGCGACGTTCCGAGAGCGCGGAAGCGGGCAGCGCCCATTCAGAGCCGGCAGGCACAGTGCGACGATGGTTCTCGACGCGATGCAATGGGCAGCGATGGCGGCACGATTGTGTTTCGCGCGGGCAAAAAAAGAGCGACGCAGGCCGCGAAGCCTGCGCCGCTGCTTCGGCACGACGATCAGCTGATGTGCTTGCTCACCAGCTTGGTCATCTCGAACATGTTCACGCTGGACTTGCCGCCGAAAACCTTCTTCAGCTTGTCGTCGGCATTGATCTGACGCTTGTTGTTCTTGTCCTGCAGATTGTGCTTCTTGATGTACGCCCAGAGGTTCTTGGTGATCTGGCCACGCGGAATGGCCTTGCTTCCCACGATCTCCGCGAGCGTTGCGCTCGGCGTCATCGGTCTCATCAGAGCAGCGCTCGGCTTGCGTGCGCTCTTCTTGACGGCCTTCTTGGCCACTTTCTTGACCGCCTTCTTCGGGGCGGCCTTCTTCGCTGCGACCTTCTTCACGGGCGCCTTCTTGGCCGCCTTCTTAGCAGGTGCCTTCTTGGCTGCCTTCTTCGCCTTTGCCATTAACAGTCTCCACGCTGAACGCCCACGATGGGCGCTGTATCGTAGCGGGAAGTGATGGCGGTATGCCAACATTTTTCGCAAAAATCTTTCCTAGGGGCCTCCTAGGGGGCCGGTCGGCGATATCGCCGTGGTTTCCCGTAGCCACTTCGCGGCTGGAGCGCAGCTGCCGAAAGGGCAGATACATGGCGTTTGCGATGGAGCGCCTCGTTCGGAAAACGCCGACCTCGATGCGTGAACGGGCTCACGACCATCTGTCCCGATGCGGCGCTGCGGGTCGTCGGTCGTGTCTGGAAGCGCGGCGCCGTTTCAGGCACACTGCGCGTCCCTCGCGGCGGCCCGCTGCCGCAGGGTTTCGATGGTGGCCCGTGCCGGCCCTCCGCGACGGCAAGCCGTGAACCCCGCCAGGCCCGGAAGGGAGCAACGGTGTCGGTGACGCCGGGTGCCGGAGCCAGCTGGTACGGGCTGCCGCCTTCGAAGCGCGTGCTTTTGGAGCGCCTTCGCACGCAATCTCTTCATCTGTTTCCCGGTCTCACCTTTTGTTTCGCGCTGCGGCGCGAACAAAAGCCGCGCCCAGTCCTCAGGGCTGCGAAGCCGCCTTCGCTGTCCTGCGCCGCGCCCAGCGTTCGCTCAGACCTTCCATCGTCAGGTAGAACGCCGGCGTGATGTAGAGCGTCAGAAGCTGCGAGGTCAGCAGGCCGCCGACGACGGCGATGCCGAGCGGCTGGCGCGATTCGGCGCCGGCGCCGAGGCCGAGCGCGATCGGCAGCGTGCCGAGGATCGCCGCGAGCGTGGTCATCATGATCGGCCGGAAGCGAACGGTGCAGGCTTCGAGGATCGCATCGTGCGCCGATGCGCCTTCGCGGCGCCGCGCGATCGCGAAGTCGACCATGATGATGCCGTTCTTCTTGACCAGGCCGACGAGCAGGATCAGGCCGACGAAGCTGAACACGTTCAGCTCCGAGCCGAACAGCCACAACGACAGCAGCGCGCCGATCAGCGCGAGCGGCAGCGCGGTGAGGATCGTCAGCGGGTGGATGAAATGCTCGTAGAGGATCGCCAGCACCATGTAGATGACGGCGATGCTGAACAGCAGCAGCACGGGCAGGTCGACCAGCGATTCCTTGTAAGTCTGCGCGGTGCCGGAGAAGCTGCCGGCAACGGTGTCCGGCAGCGTCTGCGCGGCGAGCCGTTCGATCGCCGGCGTGACCTGGCCGAGCGAAACGCCGGGCAGCAGGTCGAACGCGATCGTCACCGCCGGCAGCTGCTGGTAGTGCGTGATCGCGACCGGGCCGACGCTGCGTTTGATGCTCGCGACGCTGCCGAGCGGCGCGAGCTTGCCGTCGGCGGTCGGCACGTACAGCGCGCGCAATGCGTCGATGTCGCGCTGGAAGCGCGGCTCGACCTGCAGGATCACGTCGTACTGGTTGGTGCTGGTGAAGATCGTGCTGATTTTCTGCGTGCCGTACGCGGCGTACAGCGTGCGCTGGATGTCGGCGACCGAAACGTTCAGCGCCGCCGCGCGATCGCGTTCGATGTGCACGTCGATCTGCGGATTGTTGAGTTCGAGGTCGGTGTTGATGTCGCGCAGACCCGGTACCGTCGCCATCTTCTTTTCCATCGCCGCGGCGGCCTTGCCGAGTTCGGCGAAGTCGTCGCCCTGCAGCACGTATTCGTAATTGCCGCTGCCGTGGAAACCGCCGATGCGGATCGCCGGGCGATTCTGGAAATAGACCTGCAGCAGCGGAATGACCTTGACCGCGCGGCGCAGCTGCTCGATCGTTTCGTCGACGCTGTCGGTGCGTTCGTCGAGCGGCTTCATGCGGACGATGACGCGGCCGCTGTTGGTGCTGGCGACGCCGCCCTGCGCCTGACCGACCGACGACTGCACGCCGGCGACGTTCGGATTCTTGAGGATGATGTCGGCGAGCCGGCCCTGCATCTCGCTCATTTCATCGAACGAGATGCCGTCCGGCGCCTGCACGTTGGCGCTGAAGATGCCGGCGTCCTGCGGCGGAATGAAGCCGGTGTGGACGATGCGGAACGCCAGCAGCGTCGCGACCAGCGCGGCGCCGGCGACGACCAGCATCAGGCGGTAGTGGTGCAGCGCCCAGCGCAGCGTGCGCTCGTAGACGGCGAGCACGGCGTCGAAGCCGGTTTCGATCCAGCGATAGAGTCGTCCGTGCTTCACTTCGTGATCGCGCAGGAAGCGCGAGCACAGCATTGGCGTCAGCGTCAGCGACACGACCGCCGACAGCAGGATCGCGATCGCGACTGTCATCGAGAATTCGCGGAACAGCCGGCCGATCAGGCCGCCCATGAACAGGATCGGGATGAACACCGCGACCAGCGCGAGCGTCATCGAGATCACGGTCGGGCCGATTTCACGCGCGCCGAAACTCGCCGCTTTCGTGCCCGGCATGCCGGCCTCGCGATGGCGCGAGATGTTTTCGAGCACGACGATCGCGTCGTCGACGATGAAGCCGACCGACAGCGTCAGCGCCATCAGCGACAGCGTGTCGAGCGAATAGCCGAACAGGTACATGATGCCGAACGTGCCGAACAGCGACGACGGCAGCGCCAGCGCGGCGATCATCGTCGCGCGCGTGTCGCGCAGGAACAGGAAGATCACGCCGACGACCAGCACGATCGACAGCGCCAGCGTCAGCTTCACGTCGTCGATCGATTCGCCGATGAAGTCGCTGCGGTCGAACATGATGTCG
>DASSVA010000080.1:0-19045 GCA_035706385.1 Solimonas sp.
CGTGTCGGCGAGACTGCGCGTCCAGAAAACGACAAACCGGAGAAGCTGAGATGGCGAGCTTGGGATACGTGTGCATCGGCACCAACGATTTCGACCGCGCGACCGCGTTCTACGATGCGCTGCTCGGCGCGTTCGGCGGCAAACGCCTGATGCCCACGCCGAAGGGATTGATCTATCAACTCGGCGACGGCGCGATGGTCCTCGTCACCCGGCCGTACGACGACAAGCCGGCGACGATCGGCAACGGCAACATGGTCGCGTTCAAGGCCGACAACAAGGAACAGGTCGCGGCGTGGCACGCCAAGGCGCTCGCACTCGGCGGCACCTGCGAAGGCGCGCCCGGCGCGCGTGGCGATTTCGGCCACTTCGCCTATTTCCGCGATCTCGACGGCAACAAGCTGGCGGCGTTCCATCTGGGCTGAAGCTGTTAGTGAGTGATGTCGGGGTTCGCGCGCTCACCCCAATCTACGACTGACGTAACCGTTATGTTGGGGTGAGCATCGCGAACCCCAACGCGACACGGCACATCGGAATCCGATCGGCCACAACGCCAGTGTTCGCGGTGCGTGCGCCAGCCTACGGCTGCTGCCCGTCCAGCCGCACCTTGTCACGCTCCACCAGCTTGCGGACGACGACGAAGAACACCGGCACGAAGAAGATCGCGAGCACGGTGGCGGTGAACATGCCGCCGATCACGCCGGTGCCGATCGCGTTCTGGCCGCCGGAGCCGGCGCCGGTGGAGATCGCGAGCGGCATGACGCCGAGGATGAACGCGAGCGAGGTCATCAGGATCGGTCGCAGGCGCTGGTGCGCGGCGTGCACGGTCGCTTCGATCAGGCCCATGCCGCCGTCGTAATTGGCTTTCGCGAATTCGACGATGAGGATCGCGTTCTTCGCCGACAGGCCGATCGTCGTCAGCAGGCCGACCTGGAAATAGACGTCGTTGCCGAGCCCGCGCAGCAGCGTCGCGAGCACGGCGCCGATGACGCCGAGCGGCACGACCAGCATCACCGACGCCGGGATCGACCAGCTTTCGTACAGCGCGGCGAGACACAGGAACACGATCAGCAGCGAGATCGCGTACAGCGCCGGCGCCTGTGCGCCGGAGCGGCGTTCCTCGAATGACAGGCCGGTCCATTCGTGGCCGATGCCGGGCGGCAATTGCTTCAGCAGCGTCTCGACTTCCGCCATCGCCTCGCCGGTGCTGAGACCCGGCGCCGGCTGGCCGAGGATTTCGACGGACGGAATGCCGTTGAAACGTTCGAGCTTCGGCGGCCCGTAAGTCCAGTGGCCGCTCGCGAACGCCGAGAACGGCACCATCTCGCCGCTCGCATTGCGCACGTACCACTGGCCGAAATCGTCGGGCGACATCCGCGACGGCGCGTCGCCCTGCACGAACACGCGCTTGACGCGGCCGCGGTCGATGAACTGGTTGACGTAGGCCGAGCCCCATGCGGCGGACAGCGTGTCGTTGATGTCGCTGGTCGAAAGACCGAACGCGCGCGCTTTCTCCCAGTCGATGTCGACCTTGTATTGCGGTTCGTCGGACAGGCCGTTCGGCCGCACGCCGACGAGCTTTTTGCTCTGCGCGGCGAGCCCGAGGAACTGGTTGCGCGCTGCCATCAGCTTGTCGTGGCCGAGACCGGCGCGGTCCTGCAGCTCGAAGTCGAAGCCGGTCGCGTTGCCGAGTTCGGTGACGGCCGGCGGCGCGACGGCGATGATCTGCGCATCGCGGTAGCTGCTGAAATGCTGCATCACGCGCCGCGCCAGCGTCTGCACCTTGTTCCGCTTGCCGGAGCGCTCGGCCCAGTCCTTGAGGCTGACGAACGCCATGCCGGAATTCTGGCCGCGACCGCTGAAGTTGAAGCCGCTGATCGTGAACACCGAATTCACGGCTTCCTTTTCTTCGGCGAGCAGGTATTCGCGAACCTGCCGCAGCGCGTCGTTGGTGCGCGAGATCGTCGCGCCGGGCGGCGCGGTGACCTGCACGAACATGATGCCCTGGTCCTCGTCCGGCAGGAACGCGCGCGGGATGCGCGTGAACAGCACGCCCATCGCGACCGTCAGCGCGAGATAAATGACGAGCACGCGGCCGCTGCGCGCGAGGAAGCGCTGCACGCCGCTTTCGTAACGGCGGCTGCTCGCGTCGAACTTGCGGTTGAACCAGCCGAAGAAGCCGTGCCGCTCGTGCGTTTCGCCGCGCTCGACCGGCTTGAGGATCGTCGCGCACAGCGCCGGCGTGAAGATCAGCGCGACGACGACCGACAGCGTCATCGCCGAGACGATGGTGATCGAGAACTGCCGGTAGATGACGCCGGTCGAGCCGCCGAAGAACGCCATCGGCAGGAACACCGCCGACAGCACCAGCGCGATGCCGACCAGCGCGCCGGTGATCTGCGACATCGAGCGCCGCGTCGCTTCCTTCGGCGAGACGCCCTCCTCGGCCATCACGCGCTCGACGTTCTCGACGACGACGATCGCGTCGTCGACCAGCAGGCCGATCGCCAGCACCATGCCGAACATCGTCAGCGTGTTGATCGAAAAGCCCGCGGCGGCGAGCACCGCGAACGTGCCGAGCAGCACGACCGGCACGGCGATCGTCGGGATGAACGTCGCGCGCAGGTTCTGCAGGAACAGGTACATGACGAGGAACACGAGGACGATCGCCTCGAACAGCGTCTTGATCACTTCCTCGATCGACAGCCGCACGAACGGCGTCGTGTCGTACGGGTAGACCGCTTCGAGGCCGGCCGGGAACTGCGGACGCAGGCTGTCGATCGTCGCGCGCACGTTGTCGGCGGTGTCGAGCGCGTTCGCGCCACTCGCGAGCTTGATCGCGATGCCGGACGCCGGCTTGCCGTTGAACTGCGCGCTGATCGCCTCGCTCTCGCCGCCGAGCGCGACGCGCGCGACGTCCTGCAGCCGCACCTGCGAGCCGTCCGGATTGACGCGCAGCAGGATCTGTTTGAAGTCGTCGATCGACGTCAGCCGCGTCGGGCCGATCACCGTCGCGTTGAGCTGCTGGCCTTCGACCGCCGGCAGGCCGCCGAGCTCGCCGGACGAAATCTGCACGTTCTGCGCGGCGATCGCGTTCTTCACGTCGACCGGCGTCAGCTGGAAGCTGTTGAGCCGCGCCGGATCGAGCCAGATGCGCATCGCGTATTGCGAGCCGAACACCTGGTAGTCGCCGACGCCGGCGGTGCGGCTGATCGGATCCTGCACGTGCGAGACGATGAAGTCGCTGATGTCGGTGCGGTTCATGCTGCCGTCGCTCGACACGAAGCCGACGACGACGAGAAAGTTCCTGGTCGCCTTGGCGACGCGGATGCCCTGCAGCTGCACTTCGGTCGGCAGCTGCGGCGTCGCCAGCGACAGCTTGTTCTGCACCTGCACCTGCGCGATGTCCGGATCGGTGCCCTGCGCGAACGTCAGCGTGATCGTCATGCTGCCGTCCTTGTTGCTCTCGGACGAGAAGTACATCAGACGATCGATGCCGGACAGCTGTTGCTCGATGACCTGCGTCACCGTGTTCTGCACGGTCTCGGCCGATGCGCCGGGATAGCTGACGCTGATCGAGATCGACGGCGGCGCGATCGCCGGATACTGCGCGACCGGCAGCGAGCGGACCGACAGCGCGCCGGCCAGCATCAGGATGATCGCGACCACCCACGCGAAGATCGGGCGGTCGATGAAGAAGTTGACCATGCCGGCTTACTTCTTCTCTGCTGCCGCGGCGTCAGGCTGGCCCTGCGACGGCGCGGCGCCGGCATCCTCGCTGCCGCGTTCGACCGGCTGCACGGCGGCGCCCGGCTTCACTTTCTGCAGACCTTCGACGATCACGCGGTCGCCGGCCTCGACGCCGTCGGTGACCAGCCATTGATCGCCGACCGTGCGCGTCGCGGTCAGCGTGCGCTGCTCGACCTTGTCGCCGTCGCCGACGACCAGCGCGGTCGCCTTGCCGGTCGGATCGCGCGTCACGCCCTGCTGCGGCACCAGCAGCGCATCGGGCGCGACGCCTTCCTGGATCGTTTCCTTGACGAACATGCCGGGCAGCAGCAGGCCGTCGCCGTTCGGAAAGATCGCACGCAGCGTCACCGAACCGGTCGACGGCTCGACCGTGACTTCCGCGAACTGCAGCGTGCCGGCGCTCGCGTAATCGCTGCCGTCCTCGAGCTGCAGATGGACTTCGGCCTGCTGCTCGCCGGCCTTCTTGAGCTGGCCGCTCGCGAACTCGCGCTGCAGGCGCAGCAGCATCGCGCTCGGTTGCGGCACGTCGACGTAGATCGGATCGAGCTGCTGGATCGTCGCCAGCGGTGTGCTCTGGCCGGCGCTGACGAGCGCGCCTTCGGTGACGCCGGAGCGGCCGATGCGGCCGCCGATCGGCGCGAGCACGCGCGTGTAGACGAGCTGGATGCGCGCGGTTTCGAGCGCCGCTTTCGCCGACGCGACGTCGGCCGTCGCCGCGTCGCGCGCGGCGAGCGCATCCTCGGCGCTCTGTTTGCTGACGGCGTTGATGTCGAGCAGCGCCTGGCTGCGCTCGGCGGTCGACGCCGCGGATTTCGCATTGGCCTCGGCGCGCGCGAGCGCCGCCTTCGCGCTGTCGTACTGCGCCTGATACGGCGCCGGATCGATCTGGTACAGCGGCTCGCCGGCCTTGACGATGCCGCCCTCGGTGAACGTGCGCTTCAGCACGACGCCGTCGACCTGCGGCCGCACTTCGGCGGTGCGGTACGCGCGGGTGCGGCCAGGCAGCACCGTGGTCAGCGGCACCGCCTGCGGCTTCAGCGTGACGACGGTGACTTTCGGCGGCGGCGGTGGCGGCGCGTCTTTCTTTCCGCCGCAGGCGGCCAGCAGCGCGGTCAGCGCCAGCACGCAGACGGACGGACCCAGCGGTGTCTTGTTGTTGTTGGTTGCGGACATGGCCTTGCGCATCGGACTGGGGGCGTCGAAAACGGCGCGGCACGGGCGTGGGCGCGCTTTACCGGCTCACGAACCTGGTCCAGTGTGCCGGCCTGCCGGCCGGACAGCAAATCTGCTTAATCGAGTTGCCGCGCAGCCACGCGGCCGTGAAACCGCCGCAGCGGCGGGCTCAGAGCGTGTGAAGAAATCGTAGCGAGCGAAGGCAGTTTGCGCGCCGCCGGAGCGGAGCAAGCTTATTCACAAGCTCTCAGTCGCGCGTCGAAACGAACGCCGCACCGTGCGGCAGCGGCGCGCCGCGCCAGACCTTCCAGAACGGCGGCAGTTCGAGGACGAACGTCGCCAGCACACCGATCGCGCTCAGCGTCAGCGCGATGCGGTCGGCGAGATAATGCAGTCGCAGCGCCGCCAGCAGCAGCGCGACGACGGCGATGCTGGCGAGATAACCGCCGACCGACATCGCCAGGAACTGGCGGCGGCCGTTGTCGTCGACGTCGAAGCGGAACAGGAACACGGCGATCGCATTGCGCGGAAAGTGCACGCGGCTGCCGCTCGCCAGCGCGCCGCCGAGATGACCCCATTCGTGGACGAAATACGCCGACACCGTCAGCAGCAGGCCGGCGACGATCGCGACCGCCGTCGCGCCCGGCGCGCCGCCGTCGTGCAGCACGTGGCTCCATTGCCAGAGGCCGATCGCGAGCGCGATCACCGCGAGATCGCGCAGCACGAGCGACACCGGCATGCGGGAATCGTCTGCGTTCATCGCGTTCTCCTGCGGCGTCGCCGCGTGCTTACGCCGGCGGCAGTTTCCTGCCGTGTTTGGCGAGATAGTGCGCCGTGATGTTCGGCGCTTCGGTGAACGGCGTGACGATCTCGAACACGCGCTCGTAGGTCGCGCGCTTGATCTTCCACTGGCCGTCCTGCTTGACGTAGGTGTCGCGATAGAACGACGTGCCGTCGGTGTAGATCTTGTTGCGCAGATCGCAGAACCAGTCCTTCAGATACCAGACGCCGGTCGCCTCGGTCGGCGAGACGAAATCGATCTCCGGATGGTTGACGTGGTGCACGGCGATCGCGTCGGCATGAAAGGCGTTCGCGAGCGCTTCGAGGATCGTGTCGCGGCCCTGCGCCTCGAACACGTAGCTGCCGCCGACGTAGCGCACGCTCGCGTCTTCGGTGAACAGGTCCTTGAGCTCGGCGAGATTGGCCGTGTCGATGCAGCGGCAGTACGCGTACTTCAGGCGCTTGATCCGTTCCAGATCTTCGAGCGGCAGCGACATCGTCTCTCCTCATTGGTTCGGCCGGCCGGGATGCCGGCATGGATGCGACTGTCGCGCGAAGCCGCCCGCGCGGCCTCATGCGTCCGGATGAACCACGGCAGGTCGCCCAAGGCGTCTCTGCACAGCGTCGCGAGCGGGTGTCTGGCGCTGACCGCCGGAGCGCGGGAAGCGCAGTGTACGAAGGTGTACATGAGCATTCCGGCGAATCGGCACGAAGCCGATTCGGACCTCAGTGCAGCCGAGGCCCGAAGGGCGAGGCACAGGACGTGCCGAGTCAGCACCGCCGGGCAGCGCCAGGCGCACGCGCAGTCGTGTGCAGAGGCTCCTAGACGCCGAACCCGCCCGACACGTTGATCTGCTGGCCGGTCACGTAATCGGCGGTCGCCAGATAGACCGCGGCGTTGCCGATGTCCACAGGCTGGCCCCAGCGCTTCAGGCACAGCAGCTTGTGCGTCTCGTCGATCCACGCCTGGTCGAACACGCCGCGTTTCGTCAGTTCGAGGAACATGCCGGCTTCGATGACGCCGACCAGCACCGAGTTCGCGCGGATGTTGTAGCGGCCTTCTTCCTTGGCGATGCCCTTGATGAACGCTTCGTTCGCGGCTTTCGGCACGACCGACAGGCCGTCGCGCGGCGGAAACCAGACGTGGCCGGCCGAGCCGAGATGCACGTACGAGCCGCCGCCGGCATCGCGCATCGCCGGCAGCGTCGCCTGCACCGCGTGATAGAAACCGTGCACCTCGATGTCGATCGAGCGTTTCCACAGCGCTTCGTTGGCCTCGGCGAGCGGCACCTGCTCGACGACCGGACCGGCCGCCCAGACGACGGTGTGGATGCGGCCGTGGGCCTTCAGCACCTCGGCGACCGTCGCCTTGACCTGCGCGGCATCGGTGACGTCGGTCGCATGCGTCGTCACCTTGCGGCCGAGCGCCTTGATCTCGCCGGCGACGCGTTCGGCGACATCCTTCTTCGAGCGGTACGCGATCGCGACGTCGGCGCCGGCCTCGGCGAACGTCTTCGCGACGCCCTGGCCGATGCCGCCGCTGCCGCCGAACACCAGCACCGCGCCTTTCGCGAATGTCGCCACGTCACTCTCCTTCGGTCACTTGTCGATATCGCGATGATGCGCAGTCGCGGCATCGCGCAGCCTCCCCCATAGGGACGAGCGCGGCCGACCTCTGCAAGCGGACGAAGCGCGCGCCGCCGTACCGATCGACAGTGGCGCAAGCCGCGGCGAATCGCGCCACGCACGTCAACGTCAAACCGCCGAGGAGCATCCCGTGCACGAATTGCAGGACAAGGTCGCCATCATCACCGGCGCCGCGAGCGGCATCGGCCGCGCCGCCGCGCTGCGCTTCGCCGAGGAAGGCGCGAAGCTCGCGCTCGCCGATCTCGATGCGGGCGCCGGCGACGCGCTGGTCGCCGAACTGCGCGCGCGCGGCAGCGAGGCGTTCTTCCGGCGCGTCGACGTCGCCGACGCCGCGCAGTGCCAGGCGCTGGTCGACGCCGCCGTCGCGCACTACGGCCGACTCGACTGCGCATTCAACAACGCCGGCATTTCCGACGGCCCGGTGCCACCCGGCACGATCGACTATCCGCTCGAACTGTGGGACCGCATGATCGCGGTCAACCTGTCCGGTGTGTTCTACGGGCTGCGCGCGCAGGTTCGCGCGATGCTCGCCAACGGCGGCGGCGCGATCGTCAACACCGCGTCGATCGCCGGGCAGATCGGCCTCGCCGGCATTCCCGGTTACGTCGCCGGCAAGCACGGCGTCGTCGGCCTGACCAGGACCGTCGCCGTCGAATACGGCGCACACAACATCCGCTGCAACGCGGTCGCGCCCGGCTTCGTCGAAACGCCGATGATCAAGCCGGTGATGGCCGCGCCGCAGTTCCGCGAGATGGCGGCGAGCACGGTGCCGGCCGCTCGCGTCGGCACGGCCGAGGAAATCGCCAACGTCGTGGTCTGGGCATGCTCGGACCGTGCGTCGTACGTGAATGGCGCGGTGCTCGCGGCCGACGGCGGCTTTCTCGCGCGCTGAGCTTTTTGCGTCAGGCGCGCGGACGCGCTTCAATCGAGGCCCGGTTTCCGAACGAGGCTCGCCGATGACACCCGTTGCCCAGCGATCACGCGGACAGATTCTGCGCAGCCGCGGCATCGGCACGCGCATCGGCACCCTGATCGGCGTCGGCTGGCTGGCTTACGGCTTGAGTCTGCTCGGCGGTGTCGCGCGCATTCCGATCGCGATCGCCGGTCTCGTGATCGCCGCCGTGCTGCTGCAGCGCGCGCGCCGCCTGCTTGCCGCGAGCCGCGACCTGCCGGCGCCGGACGCAGCGCAACGGACGGCGAACCGCAGGGTCTGGGTCCGCTTCTGGATCAACTTCGTGTTCGAGATCGTGCTGCTGAATCTGGCGATCAACCTGCTCGCAGCGCCGTCGCTGCACGTCTACTGGATACCGGCGATCTCGCTGGTGGTCGGCCTGCATTTCCTGCCGATGGCGCGCTTCCTGGACGTGCCGTCGTACTGGGCCTGCGGCGGCGCCATGATGCTGCTCGCCGCCGCCACCGCGCTCGCGCTGCACCGGGACTGGATGGCGCCGAACCTGCTGGTGGCAACCGAAGCGATGCTCAACGCCGCCATCCTCTGGGCCACCGCCCTGCACGGCCTGCGCGCGATCGCGGCCGGGCGCCCGCCGGCGACGGCGGACTGACGCTCGCACGCCGCCCTGCACTAAGCTGGTCGCGGGCATCCACTGTCGGCACTTTCATGGAGATTCGGGTCGACGATCTGCGTGGTTCCGAGATCATCCAGCTGTTGCTCGAGCATCGCCAGAGCATGACGCTGCACTCGCCGCCGGAAAGCATTCATGCCCTCGATCTCGACGGGCTGCGCCGGCCGGAAATCACCTTCTGGAGCGTCTGGCAAGAAGACGCCCTGCTCGGTTGCGGCGCGCTCAAGCAACTCGACGCGACGCACGGCGAGATCAAGTCGATGCGCACCGTCAGCGCCCATCTGCGCAAGGGCGTCGCGGCGCGGCTGATGGAGCACCTGCTCGACGAAGCGCGGCGCCGCGCCTATCGGCGCCTCAGTCTCGAAACCGGCAGCGCCGCGGCGTTCCGGCCGGCCCATGCGCTGTACGCGCGTTTCGGCTTCAGCTTCTGCGGGCCGTTCGCGAATTACATCGAAGATCCGTACAGCGTGTTCATGACGCGCAGCCTGTGATCGTCGCTGGCACAAGGACACGCCATTTGCGGTTAAATGATTGTCCCCATCGAATCCCGACAGCGAGAGTGCGCGTGAGCAGCGATACCGACAGCAAGGTCAAGGCCACCGCCGAGCGCATCATCGAACTCGGCAGGGAAGTCGAAGCGCCGGGTCAGGCCGTGACCGGCGACACGTCCATGCAGCGTGCGCGCACGGTGCTGGGCGCCTGGCTCGACGGCATGCGCGGCATCGTCGTCAATCCGGCGCTCGGCCGCGTCACGGTGATCCATGAAAACGGCGACGCCTCGTCGATCGCGTCCGCCGAGCTGGCGTTCCGCCTGAGCGCGGCCGGCATCACACAGCTGGATTGAGCCGGTACCGCATCCCTTGCGCCGAATGGCCCGCTGCGGCTGACGGCAGGGTCCTTGCCAATCCCGAGGTCCAGCGCGTGTCGAACAACAGCCCCATCTCTGCTGCCGTTGCCGCCGCGATCCAGAGCGGCAATCTGATCGAGGCGATCAAACGCGTGCGGGAAGAAACCGGGCTGGGCCTGCGGGAAGCCAAGGCGCTCGTCGAGGCCCATGTCGCCGGTCGAGCCATGCCGTCGCCGTCAGCGGCAGCACCCGCGTCGGCCTTGCCACTGCAGGCGATCCTGGCACTGCGACAGGGCCGGCGCATCGACGCGATCCGCGCCGTCCGCGAGCAACGGCGCATCGGTCTGAAGGACGCGAAGCAGATCGTCGACGCCTACGTCGACGAGCATCCGGAACTGCTCGCCGGACTCGGCGCCATGCGCGGCACGCTGCGGCGCAAGTTCCTGTTCGCGGTCATCGCGACGGCCCTTGCGATCGCGTGCCATTGGCGGTTCGGAACCTAGGCGACGCGCCATGCCTGCCCGCCTGCCGGAATTCGCCGCGTTCGTACTCGATCAGCTGTCGCCGATCCCGTCGCTCAGTCACTCGCGCATGTTCGGCGGCATCGGCGTGCGCGCCGGCGAAACCTTCTTCGCGATCCTGATGAGCGGCGAACTGTATTTCGTGGTCGACGAACAGACACGGCCCGAATACGAGGCGCTCGGCAGCGGACCTTTCACCTACCAGAAGAAGACCGGCCCCGGCATCAGCCGACGCTACTACCGGGTGCCGGCCGAAGTGCTCGATGAGCCCGAGCGCCTGCTGGCATTTGCCAGCGCGTCGATCGCCGCGGTCCGCCGTGGCAAGGCGCCCGCTGCCCGGCGCAGCCGGCGCAGGACCTGAGAAACTGCTGGACGGTCCGTCGTCGCAAGATCGCGAAGCGACCGTGGCGATCCGGAAGCACCGTTTGCGCCGGGCGTCGCGGGATTGCGTCGCCGCCTTCGTCGTCTCGCAACGACGAAGCCGGCGTGATTCAGCCCCTCCCTGCCGCGCATCGTGGCGCGACCCGACCGTCATGCCGGTACGCGCGCAAGGCACGGCATTCCGCACCGTGCCTTGCGCGCGATGCTCAGTGTCCGTGTCGTGACGCCGCGTCGGGCGAGAACATGTCGCCGTTCAGGCCGCCCTGGTTCAGCTCCCACCACTGCTTCGATTCGTTGACGAGGCGGTCGACGTAATACGCGTTCGCGGTGAGGTCGTGATAGATCGCGATGCCGGCCTGGAAGCCTTCGATCGACGGCGCGTAGAAGTAATTGACCATGCTTGCGCGCCACAGCTGGCCGCGCGCGTCGTAGTTGTCGACCCACAGCGCATGCCAACTGTCTTCGTCGACGTAGAACCGGCGCTTGGCGTAGATGTGGCGGTAGCCGTTCTTGACGGTCGCCTCGATCACCCAGACGCGATGCAGCTCGTAGCGCATGTACTGCGGGTTGACGCTGCTCGGCGGCAGCAGGTCGGCGTATTTCAACGACGGATCGTTCTGCTTGAACGTGTCGTACGGCACGTAGATTTCCTTCTTGCCGACGAGCTTCCAGTCGTAGCGTTCCGGCGAGCCGTTGAACAGGCGGTCGTCGTCGACCGTGCGGAAACCGCCGGCGCCCTGCGGCGTGTCGAAACCGAACTCCGGCGCCTGGCGCACGCGCCGCGTGCCGGGGCTGTAGAACCAGGCCTGACGGTCGATGCTGTTGTCGTTCGGTGTCCAGCCGAGCGTGATCGCGCCCTTGTCGCGCTCCGGCAGCAGCGTCTCGGAATAGAAATACGAGTTCACTTCGTCCTGGTTGCTGCCGCGATGCTTCGGATCGTTCCAGACCGACAGGATCTTGTAGACGACGCGGCCCGGCGCGCGATTGCCGTTCGGGTAGACGACGAACTGATCGAGGATGCCTTGCTCGGTCCACGCGCGATGCGGATTCTGCATGTTGGTCTGCGCTTCGAGCCCGTCTTTCGGGAACGGGAACGGAATGCCGCCGGTGACACCGGTGAAGCCGAGGCCGTCGTGAACGAGTTCCGCCGTCGTCGCGTTCTTCTTCACCGCGTCGCAGACCCAGTCCGGATAGCGGAAGTCGCGATGGCTCGCGTAGACCGGCATCCTGAACGCCTGCGGGTAGCGCTTGAGCAGCGCCTTCTGGCCTTCGGTCAGCTTCGCGCCGTACTGCGCGGCGTTGTCGGACGTGATCGTGAACAGCGGTTTTTCGTCGGCGTACGGACCGGCGTCGTAGCCGGTCTCGTGCGCGCCCGGCCAAGCCGCGCCGAGCCACTTGCCGCTGAATGCGGGAATCGAGCCGTCGGCGTTGCCGGCGCGTTCGGCGCCGATGCAGGTCAGCGTGTCGCCGCCGAGTTGCGCCGCCTGTTCGGCCGGAACTTTTGCATTCGCACTCTGCGCGGCCAGCACGCCGAGCGCCAGCGCGCCGAGCGCGCGGATCGTCTTGTTCATCATGATGGTCATCTCCGGGCGATCAGAAGCTGTACTTGATGTTGATCGCCGCATAGTCGCGGTCGGCGTACGGACGCTTGGCGGCGTTCGCCGAACCGAGGAAGGCGTTGTAGCCGACGCCGATCTGCAGGTTCTGCAGCCAGGTGAAATTCGCGGCGACGCTCGCACGCATGTCGCCGTCGCCGTACAGGCTGCCGAATGCGCCGGCGAGCGCCGGCGTGCCGTGCAGCAGCGAGAACGTCAGCGGCAGCGCGAGATCCCACTGCGAGAACACGTTGCGGTAGTTCAGCGTCGCGATGCCGGACAGCGCCCACGCATCGCGATCGTTGCTGAGCGTCTTGCTGCCGGACACGGCCTCGACGCTGGCGAGATGCAGCCAGCCGGCTTCGCCGACCAGATCGATCTGCTGTGACAGCACGTTCGGACTCATCGTGTAGATCGCCGAGACCAGCGCCTGCGCGAGCTTGCCGCGCGTCGCGGTCGGGCCGAGCGCGGTGTCGACGAGCACGGTCGCGCCGTCGCGCCAGTTCACTTCGCCGGCGACGTTGGCCGCACCGAGCCGCGTCGAGAAACTGGCCGCCGCCATGTCGATGCCGTCGAAGTAGCGGATGCGGTACGACACCGGCGCGAACGTGCCCGGCGCGACTTCGGCGACATCGAGCAGCACCGCCGGATTGGTGTCGTGATAGCGCAGCCAGTACAGGCCGACGTTGGTCGCGCCGGTCAGCTGGTATTTGACGCTGACGCCGTACTGGCCGCCGTCGCCCGGCTGATCGTCGCGTCCGCGCGGAATGTCATAGCCGTACGCGACGTGCAGCAATTGCGCGCCGGGGCCGACGACGTCGCTCGTCGAGAAATACGCGCCGGCCGGTTCGAGCTCGGTCGGCTTGTATTCGAAGTGGTAATACGCGGCGAGGCTGAAACCGCCGGCGAAGCTGATCTGCGTGAACGCCTGATTGACCGGCAGCAGGATGTTCTTGACCTCGACGCCCGGCACGTTGGCCTTGGTCGCATCGGCCGGTCCCTGCGCCGACGCGACGCCGGAGAAGAACAGGCTCTCGCCCCAGGCGACGACCTGGCGGCCGAGCCGCAGGTCGATGCCGGTGCGGCCGATCGACCAGTCGCCGTACGCGTAGGCGTCGAGCAGCCGCGCGCGGCGGCCGTCGTACTTGCGCGCCTGATGCGTGAACGCGTCGTGCTCGCCGCTCTTGTTGATCGTCGCCGGCGCGTCGTTGTCATTGCCGCGGTTGTAGACGTCGTCGTAGAACGCGTCGCCGCGCACGACCGCGCCGTAGTTGCGATGCGTGACGAACAGCTCGCCGAGCGCGCTGATGCGGTTGTTGATCAGGCTGCCGGCCTCGAAGTTGCGATCGCCGTCGTCGCCGTTCGCGGTCGTCGGCAGGCCGGTCGCCGGATCGATCGGCCCGTCGGTCAGCGCGGCATCGCGGCCTTGCGTGCGCATCGCCAGCGCGTAGCCGAGCGTCAGCGTGTACTGCACGCCGGTGTCGCCCGGCAGATCGAACGAGCCGGCCTGCGCGTTGCCGGCGGTGAACGCGGCGCCCAGTGCGGTGATGGCGGCGGCGAACGCGGTGCGACGCAGCGCCGGCGGATGTCGATTGGTCATTTTCCCTCCTCCTGCCGTTTCGGCGCAGCGAGCATAGGAGCGGGATTCGCGGCGAATCCTCGTCTGAACTGAGATATGTGAAATGACGAGCGCGCAACGCCGCGCATCGCGATGTCTGCAGTCGGACGAGGACGCGGCTGGCCGGCATTGCCGAAGCTGCGAACTCGATCTCGTCGAGGAGCGGCGATGAAACTGCACAGTGTCTTGATGCCGGTGCCGGCGCTCGATCCGGCGCTGCGATTACTGCGCGACACGCTGGCCGTGCCGCTGCGTTTCGCCGACGGTGCGCGCTACGCGGCGTTCGACAGCCCCCTGCGCGTCGCGCTCGCGGCCGGCGACGAACGCATCGCCGACGCGCCGGCGCTGGTCGTGCGCGTCGACGATCTCGATGCGGCGCTGGCGCGGCTCGTCGCCGACGGCGCCGCCGTGCGCCGCGCCGCGCACGACGGGCCGCACGAACGCCGCGCCGTCGTCACCGCCGCCGGGCTCGATCTCGTTCTCAGCCAGCCGCATCGCACCGGAGCATGAGCATGGGCAAGGCATTGCCGTTCGATGCGCGCGCCTTGCGCAGCGCGCTCGGCAGCTTCACGACCGGCGTCACGATCGTCACGACGCGCGACGCCGACGGCGCGCCGGTCGGCATCACCGCCAACAGCTTCAATTCGGTGTCGCTCGATCCGCCGATGGTGCTGTGGAGTCTCGCCAAGTCGGCACGCAGTCTCGCGAGCTTCGCCGCCGCGCCGCACTGGGCGGTGCACATCCTGTCGGCGCAGCAGGAAGAACTGTCGAACCGCTTCGCGAAAAGCGGCGCCGACAAGTTCGCCGGTCTCGCCGTCGAGACCGGCCACGGCGGCGTGCCGCTGCTGAGCGGCTGCGCGGCGCGCCTGCAATGCCGCAGCGCGTTCCGCTACGAAGGCGGCGATCATCTGATCTTCGTCGGCGAAGTGCTCGACTTCGATCGTCGCGAAGTCGCGCCGCTGGTGTTCCAGTCCGGCCTCTACGCGTTCGCCGCGCGCCGCGCCGGCCAGCTCAGCGCCGCGACCGTGGACGCGCCGGCGAGCTGGCGCGAGGACCATCTCGGCTATCTGCTCGGCCGCGCGTGGTTCCAGTTCTACGGCCGCATCCGCGCGCAGCTCGACACGCACGATCTGTCCGACGCCGACTATTTCGCACTGACGACGCTGGTGCTGCACGACGGCGCGACGCTCGAAGGGCTCAACGAGGTGTTCGCGTATTCGGGCGTCGCGGCGTCGATCGAGCGCATGCACGCGCTGGCCGCGCGCGGCCTGCTGGAAACGCGCGGCGACGCCACGGCGACACGCTTTCACATGACCGATGCCGGCCGCGCGCTGACGCTGCGGCTGATCGCCGCGTCGGAAACGATCGAAGCCGAAGCGCTGCACGCCTGCGGCGCGGTCGAGGCCGAGGCGCTGCGTCATTCGTTGCGACACCTGATCCGCAGCACCGATCCGGGGCTGCCGGATCTGTGGCGCGCATCCTGAATTCACGCGAACGGAAAACCGCGATGCACGAAACCCCGAGAATCGACGGCGGCGTCGCCGTCATCACCGGCGCGGCGAGCGGCATCGGCGCCGGCCTCGTCCGGCACGCCTTGCGCTGCGGCATGCGCGTAGTCGCCGCCGACATCGTCGCCGAGCGCCTGCAGGCGTTCGTCGCCGGTCTCGACGGCGAGGTGATCGCGGTGCCGACCGACGTCACCGATCCGGCGTCGACCGACGCGCTCGCCGACGCCGCGTGGCGCGCGTACGGCGAGGTCGATTTGCTGTTCAACAATGCCGGCGTGATGGCGACCGGCTGGTCGTGGCAGATCGACGCGGCGCGCTGGCGGCGCACGCTGGACGTCAACGTCGGCGGCACCGTCAACGGCCTGCGCAGCTTCGTGCCGCGCCTGCTCGCCGCGAAGCGGCCCGCGCACATCGTCAACACCGCGTCGGTCGGCGGCTTTCTCGCAAGCCCCTTGATGGCGCCGTATTCGGCGAGCAAGTTCGCGGTCGTCGCCCTGACCGAAGCGTTGCGCGGCGAGCTGGAAATGCTGCAGGCGCCGATCGGCGTCTCGCTGCTCGCGCCCGGCCCGGTCGTCACCGGCATCTTCGACGATCCGTTCGGCGGCGCGCGCGATGCGGCGACCGAAGGCTTCGTCGCGCAGATGCGGACGATGACCGCGCAACACGGCATCGCGCCCGGGCCGTTCGCCGAACGCGTGTTCACGTCGCTGCGCGGCGGTGATTTCTGGATCGTGCCGCAGCCCGAGGCGCTCGACGCCGCGCTGCGCGAAAAGACCGACGGCATCCTCGCGCGCCGCAACCCGGCGCTGCCGCGCTGGTAGCGATCAGTCCGCGACGAACAGCGCGCTGACGTCGCCGGGCTGCGGCAGCGCGACTTCGCCGTCACGGCGCAGGCCGAGCTTGCGCAGCAGATGCATCGAGCGTTCGTTGTCGAGCGCGGTGATCGCCAGCACGCGCGCGATGCCGAGCCGTGCTCGCGCATCGGCGAGCACCGCGGCGGCGGCTTCGAACGCGTAGCCGCGCCGTTCGTATGCGCGGAGGAACGCGAAGCCGATGTCCGGCGCGTCGAGCGCGTCGCGCTTCAGCAGACCGCAGATGCCGATCGGCACGCGGCCGTCGTTCAGCGCGACGACGTACAGGCCGAAACCGTGCTCGCGGTAATGCGCGCGCAGGCGGGCGATGTAGCCGCGCGCGTCGTCCGGCGTGCGCACCTGGCGATCGCCGATGTAGCGCAGAAAGCCCGGTTCGTTGAGCAGCGCGACGATGAAGCCGGCGTCGTCGTCGCAGGCTTCGCGCAGATGCAGGCGCGGTGTGTCCGGGACCGGCGCGGGTGTCGGCGTCATCGTCGCGCTCAGATCGCGTACGCCGAAGGACCGATCAGCGCGCGCCATTCGGCGACGCTGTGCGACTGCGAACGCGACACCGCGCGGTCGGCGATGCCGATGTCGTAGCCGTACGACAGCGTGACCGAAATCATGTCGAGCGCGTCGGCATCGTCCGTGAACAGCAGCGCGGTGCGCGCGGCCTGCTCGAAACGCTCCGGCGCGCCGAGATTGCGGTCGACGACGCGCACCGACATCGCCAGCACATCGGCGCCGAAGTAGCGCAGCGCGGCACTGCGCCGGACGCTCGCATACTCGACCCAGGGCTGGCTGCGCAGCGCCGCCTGCATCTCGATCGTCGGCGCCGGCGTGCGGATGTGTGCGAGAAAGCCGTCGGGCAACGACGGCCGCAGCGGCGCGAGCGCCGCGAACAGCACGATCAGCGCGCAGACCGCGTAATGGCCGCGCCACGGCCGGCGCTCCGGCGTGCCGGCGCGATGCACGACCCGGCACGCGCACAGCAGATCGTGCAGCGCCTGCCGGCTGGCGCGGTTGAAGACCAGCAGATACAGGCCGGCGAGCGCGAGGCCGGACACCGCGGCGGCGTCGAGCGCGCGCCACGGCATCCGCAGCGCGGCGAGCGGCAGATGCGCGTCGTGCAGGAAATACGGAATGCCGACCGGCACGAAACGCAGCAAGGCGCGCAGCGGCGAGAGCGCGCGGCCGTCGCGGCCGACGACGCGCAGCCCGAGCACCAGCTTGCCGATGCTGCCGCCGAGCGCGACGCGGCTGTCGAGCAACGCGAAATAGACCGCCGCGATCGCGAACCCGAGCAGCCGCCCCCACGCGCCGAGCGACGTGAAGAAGTCGGCGAAGACGCCGCCGAGCACACTGCCGAGCACGCCGAGCAGCAGCACGTCGAGCACGAACGCGAGCATGCGGCGCGGCGCGCCGGCGACGCGCAGGGTCTGGCTCGATGTCGGCGTCTCGTCGTCCATTTCACGGCTCTCGCAGGGCGTCACAGCATGCCTGATGTCGCGGCATGCGCGCAGCCGCGCTCGCCGGCGATGATCATCGCATGCACATGCGATATGCTGCCGTGATGGAATCCAAGACCGCCCGCCTGACCGTGCTCGTCGACCCCGCCAAGAAAAAGGCGTTCGAAACGCTGTGCGCGCAGCAGGATCTGACGCCGTCGCAGGTCATCCGCCAGCTGATGCGCGAATACCTCGCGAAACACGGCGTCAGCTACAGGACGCAGGCGCCGCGTCCGCGCGCGGCGGCGCGCTAAGGCCGCGCGTCGGCGTCGACGCCGCGCAGCGCGTCGCCGAAATCGCGGTAATAACGGATCGGCTGCTCGTCGCGGCGCACGATGCCGGCGCGTACGAGCTTGCGCAGCACGCGCGGATTGGCTTCGCACAGCACGCTCGGCACGCCGCGGCGCCGCAGGTTGTGCAGCGCTTCCTCCAGCGTCTGCAGGCCGGTGATGTCCATGAACGGCACGCGGTTCAGACGGATGACGATCGCGCGCGGGTCGCTGTGCGTCTGCTGCAGCGCGCGTTCCAGCGACGCCACGGCGCCGAAGAAGAACGGCCCTTCGATCGAATAGACCCGCACGCCGGGCGGCGGCGCGGCACCGAGTTCGCGGCCGAGCTGCGCGTCGTCGAGGCGCAGCACTTCGACCGACGAGGCCATGCGGCGCAGGAAATTCAGCATCGCCAGCACGACGCCGATGTTGACGGCGACGACCAGATCGGTGAACACCGTCAGCGCGAACGTGATCAGCAGGATCGCGACGTCGGCCGGCGGCGCGGTGCGCGTCATCCGCACGAAGCGATGCGCCTCGCTCATGTTCCACGCGACGACGAACAGGATCGCCGACAGCGCGCACAGCGGCACGCGCGCGGCGAGCGGCGCGAGCAGCAGAAGCACGAGGATCAGCGTCAGCGCGTGCACGACGCCGGCCAGCGGTCCGCTCGCGCCGTTGCGGATATTGGTCGCGGTGCGGGCGATCGCGCCGGTCGCGGCGAAGCCGCCGAACAGCGGCGCGAACACGTTGGCGATACCCTGGCCGATCAGTTCCTGGTTCGAGTCGTGGCGCGTGCCCGCCATGCCGTCGGCGACGACCGCCGACAGCAGCGATTCGATCGCACCGAGCATCGCGATCGTGAACGCGGCCGGCACCAGCGTCAGCATGCGGTCGAAGCTGAAATCGGGCAGCGCGAAATGCGGCAGCCCGCGCGCAATGCCGCCGAACGTGCTGGCGATCGTCGCGACGCCGTCGAACCGGAACACGCTCTGCACGGCGGTCGCCGCGACCATC
>DASSVA010000081.1:0-4627 GCA_035706385.1 Solimonas sp.
GCGACCACCGGCTTTTTGACGTTGCTCTTGATGTACGCCGCCGCTTCTTCTTCCGACGAACCGCCGATCTCGCCGACCATGATGATGCCTTCGGTCGCCGGATCCTTTTCGAACAGCGAGATCACGTCGATGAAGCCCATGCCGCGGACCGGATCGCCGCCGATGCCGACGCAGGTCGACTGGCCGAGCCCGTTCTGCGTGGTCTGGTAGACGGTTTCATAGGTCAGCGTGCCCGAACGCGAGACCACGCCGATCCGGCCCGGCTTGTGGATGTGGCCCGGCATGATGCCGATCTTGCATTCGCCCGGCGTGATCACGCCCGGGCAGTTCGGGCCGACCAGCACGGCATCCGGGTACTGCGCACGCAGCGTGGCCTTGACCTTGATCATGTCGTTGACCGGGATGCCTTCGGTGATGCAGATGATCACTTTGACGCCGGCATCGGCCGCTTCGAGGATCGCATCGGCGGCGCCCGGCGCCGGCACGTAGATCATCGTCGCATCGGCACCGGTCGCCTTCACCGCGTCATGCGCGGTGTTGAACACCGGCAGGTTCAGATGCGTGTTGCCGCCTTTGCCCGGCGAGACGCCGCCGACCATCTTGGTGCCGTAGGCGATCGCCTGTTCGGAGTGAAAGGTGCCCTACTTGCCGGTGAAGCCCTGGCAGATGACCTTGGTGTTCTTGTTGATGAGAATGGACATTTGGAAGCTCGTGATGGGTGATGGGTGATTGACGATTCGCGGGTTCGTGATGATTTTTCAATCACGAATCACGAATCACGAATCACGCTTTTCCTTGCGCCAGACGAACCACCGTCTGGGCCGCTTCGGTCAGGTCGGACACGGGCGTGATCGCGAACCCCGATTCGCGCAACAGCGCCTGACCCCTCTCCATGTTGGTGCCCTGCAGGCGCGCGACGACCGGCAGCTTCAGGCCGGTCTGCTTGACCGCGGCGATGATGCCTTCGGCGATCAGGTCGCAGCGGACGATGCCGCCGAAGATGTTGATGAAGATCGCCTTCACGCTCGGGCTCGACGTGATCAGCTTGAATGCTTCGGTGACCTTCTCGGCCGTGGTGCCGCCGCCGACGTCGAGGAAGCTGGCCGGCTGGCCGCCGTGCAGCTTGACGATGTCCATCGTCGCCATCGCCAGACCGGCGCCGTTGACCATGCAGCCGATGTTGCCTTCCAGCGTCACGTAGTTGAGGTCGTACTTGGCGGCCGCGCGTTCGACTTCGTCTTCCTGCGTCGGATCGCGCTGCGCGGCGATTTCCTTCTGGCGGAACAGCGCGTTGTCGTCGAAGTTGAGCTTGCCGTCGAGCGCCATGATGTTGCCTTCGGCAGTGACGATCAGCGGATTGATCTCGACGAGGCTGGCGTCGCATTCGGTGAAGATGCGGTACAGGCCGCTCAGGGTCTTCGTGAACTGGTCGACCTGATCCTTGTTGAGACCGAGGAAGAAGCCGAGTTCGCGCGCCTGATACGGCTGCAGGCCGGCGGTCGGCGAGACGAACACATGCTTGATGCGCTCCGGCGTCTCGTGCGCGACCTTCTCGATGTCCATGCCGCCGTCCGGCGACGCCATGAACACGATCTTTTCCTGCGTGCGATCGACCAGCGCCGACAGGTACAGCTCGCGCGCGATGTTCGACGGCTTCTCCACGTACACCGAGTTCACCGGCAGACCCTTGGCGTCGGTCTGGATGGTGACGAGGTGCTTGCCGAGCATTTCCTTGGCCGCTTCCTCGGCCGCGTCCGGACCGTCGACGAGCTTCACGCCGCCCGCCTTGCCGCGCGCGCCGGCATGAATCTGCGCCTTGACGACGACTTTTTCGGTGCCGAGCTGCTTGGCGGCCGCGCGCGCGGCCTCCGGGCTCGATGCGAGGTGGCCTTGCGGCACGGCGATGCCGTAGCGCGCAAACAGGTCTTTTGCTTGGTATTCGTGGAGATTCATGGCCTTCTTGAGCGATGGGGGGCGTAGCGTGGCGCGGCATTCTCGCGCAGCGGGCAGCCGGACGCAAAGCATCGAGTGCAAAAAACATTGGCTGTCGCGCACATCCCGCGCGGGCCGCGCGGCCGGCCTGACGATAGAATGGCGCGTCACCGTCCGCGTCTCGCCATGAACTTCTTCCGTCTGCTGCTGCTCGGCGCCGTCGCCTGTCTGGTGTGGCGCATGCTCAATCCGCCGCAGCGCCGGCCCGTCGACCGGCAACGGCCGGCCGCGCCGCCGGACTACGAGCCGATGGCGCGTTGCACGCAATGCGGCACGCACATGCCGGTGACGAGCCTGTCGCCGGGCGGCCGCTGCAGCCGTTGCGGCGCCTGAGCGCGGGGCGGATGGCAGCCGACGCCGCGAAACCGCTCGTCGCCGCGCGCAGCGACGACTGGCGCATTCTCGCGATCCTCGGCCCGTACCGGCTGCTGCTGGTCGCGGCGCTGCTGTTCCTGTTCCGCTTCAACCTCGCGCCGGAATATTTCAACGCGGTCTCGGCTCAGCTGCTGCTGTTCTCGTGTTTCGCGTACGCCGGCCTCGCGCTGACGCTGCAGTTCCTCGCGCTCAACCAGCGCTTCTCGCTGACCGCGCAGGCGCTGCTGCATTTCGCCGTCGACCTGACCGCGCTCGGCCTGCTGGTCTACACGACCGGCGGCGTCGGCGGCGGGCTCGGCATCCTGCTGGTGCCGCCGCTGGTCGGCTGCAGCCTGGTGCTGACGCCGCGCCTCGGCCTGCTGTTCGCCGCGGCGGCGACGCTGACGATCTTCGGCGAGGAAATGCTGCGCCAGCTGCATGCGCCGCAGCTCGACAGCGGCGATTTCTCGCAGGCCGGCCTGCTCGGCCTGATGTTCTTCGCGACCAGCCTGACGGCGGCGATGGTCGGCCTGCGCGCACGGCGCAGCGAGGCGGTCGCGGCGCGCGTCGGCAGCGAATTCATCAACCTGACGCGGCTCAACGACAACATCATCGCGGCGATGCAGGCCGGCGTGCTGGTCGTCGACGTCGACGGCCGCGTGCGCACCGCCAACGCCGCGGCGCAACGCCTGACCGCCGACCGCGCCAGCGTCGACAGCCAGCTCGACGCCGCATTGCCGGAGCTGCATGCCGCGCTGCGCGACTGGCGCAACGGCATCACGCCGCCGGCCGGCAACGCGATCGCCGGGCCGGCGGGCCGCGAGCTGCTGCCGCGCTTCACGCGGCTCGGCTGGGGCGAACTGGCGCCGACGCTGATCATGCTCGAGGACGCCGGCGCGCTGCGTGCGCAGGCGCAGCAGATGAAACTCGCCGCGCTCGGCCGGCTGTCGGCCAACATCGCGCACGAAATCCGCAATCCGCTGTCGGCGATCACGCAGGCCGGCCAGCTGCTCGCCGAACAGTCGGACCTCGACGCCGGCAACCATCGTCTGCTCGACATGATCCAGCGCCACGCCGTGCGCATCGACCAGATCGTCCGCAGCGTGCTCGACATCAGCCGCCGCGAACCGGCGGTCCGCGCGCGTCTCGATCTGCGCGACAGCCTGCGCCACAGCGCGGCGCTGTATCACGAAAGCCACGCGCAGCATCTGCGCTCGATCGAGCTCGCCGACGTGCCGGCCGGCCTGACCGTGCTGTTCGCGCCGGAGCAGCTGCGGCAGGTGCTGTTCAATCTCTGGGACAACAGCTTCGAGCACGGCGGCGCCGACGGCCGCGCGATCACCGTGCTGCTGCAGGCCGGCGTCGAGCCGGACAGCGGCCTGCCGTGGCTCGAACTGAGCGACAACGGCGTCGGCCTGCGCGACGAACTGCTCGACCGCATCTTCGAGCCGTTCTTCACGACCCACGCCGCCGGCACCGGACTCGGTCTTTATCTGTCGCGCGAGCTCTGCGAATACAATCAGGCGCAGTTGAGCTGCGTGCCGGGGCCTCGCGGCGCGTGTTTCCGCATCGTCTTCTCCACACCCGTTTCGCCATGACCGCCGCCAAAGCCAGCGTCCTGATCGTCGACGACGAAGCGGACATCCGCGAGCTCGTCGAAATCACCCTCGGCCGCATGAACCTGGCGACCGCGTCGGCCGGCACGCTGGCGGAAGCACGCGCGCGACTCGCGCAGCAGCATTTCGATCTGTGCATCACCGACATGCGTCTGCCCGACGGCAACGGCATCGAGCTGGTCGGCGAGATCCAGGCGCAGCACCCGCAGACGCCGGTCGCGGTGATCACCGCGTACGGCAATACCGAGGCCGCCGTCGACAGCCTCAAGGCCGGCGCGTTCGATTTCGTCTCCAAGCCGGTCGACATCGCGACCTTGCGCAAGCTCGTCGACACCGCGCTGCGGCTGCGCAGCGAGGCGCCGACGGGCGGCCAGACGCTGCTCGGCGAGCACGAGAGCATCCGCCAGCTGCGCGCGCTGATCGAGCGGCTCGCGCGCAGCCAGGCGCCGGTCCACATCGCCGGCGAATCCGGCACCGGCAAGGAACTGGTCGCCAAGCTGATCCACCAGAAAGGGCCGCGCAGCAATGCGCCGTTCGTGCCGGTCAACTGCGGCGCGATTCCGTCGGAGCTGATGGAAAGCGAATTCTTCGGCCATCTGAAAGGCAGCTTCACCGGCGCGCACCGCGACAAGAGCGGGCTGTTCCAGGCCGCCGAGAACGGCACG
>DASSVA010000082.1:0-24338 GCA_035706385.1 Solimonas sp.
GGCCGCCGTTGGAACAGCCGCGCAGCAAGTTGTGCGCCGGCGCGCGGCGGTAATAGGACGCCACCATTGTCTTCGCGTTCACCGTCGCGATGTGCACGCCATCGTGAATCCAGCCGGCGCGCTTGCTCTTGTCCAGCCAGAAATCGAATTCGCCGGGATTGCCGACGTGGCCGGTGTCGGTCGTCGCGGTCGCATAACCGCGCCGCGCGCCGAGGCCGACGTCGACGAGCACGCCGGCACCGCCGCCGGTCGCTTCGAACAGGAACTTGCCGTTCCACTGCTCGGGCAGGCCGAGGCGGAACCGCTCGCGGTTGCCCGGCAGCGCCATCGTGCCTTCGACCTGGCAGAACGCGAGCTTGTCGTCGTTGACGCGTTTCGCGCTCGTGAGCTGCGTGCCTTCGGGCGCGAGCGCGCGCAGCGCGTCGAGCGAGCACGCCGGCGCCGCCTGCAGGTTCGTGCTGCACAGACCGGCCAGCACCGCGAGCGTCGCCGCGACTCGCAAGGAATGAAGGTTCATCGTTCTCCTCCAGCCTGCCGGTCGCCCGCCATCCGTCGCGTCGGGTGATGCCGGCGATTCGCGTCAGCGGAAGCCGCCGCCGCAGACCAGCGTTTCACCGCTGACGTAATTCGATTCCGGATAGCAGAACAGCGCGACCGCGCCGGCCGCTTCCGCCGGCGTGCCGCCGCGGCCGAGCGGAATCTGCGTTTCCAGCGCCTTCATCAGATCGGCGCTGACGCCGACCTTGATCTTGCGGCCTTCGATGTCGACCGCCGCGCCGCTGCCGGCCGGCGCTTCGGTGAGACGCGTCTTGATCAGGCCGAACGCGACCGCGTTGACGTTGACCTTGAAGCGGCCCCATTCCTTGGCCATTGTTTTGGTCATGCCGAGGATGCCGGCCTTGCCCGCCGAGTAATTGATCTGGCCGGGATTGCCGCTGGTGCCGGCGATCGACGAGATGTTGACGACCTTGCGGAAGTTCTCGATACCGGCTTCGGCTTCCTTCTTCGACGCCTCGCGGATGAAACCGGCGGCAGCGCGCAGGATGCGGAACGGCGCCGTAAGATGCACGTCGATCATCGCGTACCACTGCTCGTCGGTCATCTTCTGCACGACGCTGTCCCAGGTGTAGCCGGCGTTGTTGACGATGATGTCGAGACCGCCGAAATGATCGATCGCGGTCTTCACGAAACGCTCGGCGAAATCGACCGCGGTGACGCTGCCGACGCAGGCCACCGCCTTGCCGCCGGACGCGACGATCGCGGCGACGGTTTCATCGGCCGGCGCCGTGTCGAGATCGTTGACGACGACCGCTGCGCCTTCCGATGCGAGCTTGAGCGCGACCTCGCGACCGATGCCGCGCCCCGAACCGGTGATGAGTGCGACCTTCCCCTGCAGCTTTGCCATCTGTGTGTTCCCGAAAAATGGAGCGAAAGAAATTGCGAATTCAGGCGAGCGCGACGATCGCCTCGCCGAGAATCTTGATCTGGCCGTACTGGTTGGCCATCTGCACTTCGAGCTTCGCGCAGCGCTCGCCGTCACGGTCGATCAGATCGACGACCTTGCCGCTCAGCACCGGCGCGTTGCCGAGATGCGTGATCGCCATGAAGCGCACGTTGAAGCTGCGCAGCGCACGCTGCGGCGCCCAGTTGGTGATGAGCCGGCCGACCCAGGCCATGCCGAGCATGCCGTGCGCGAACACGTCGGGCATGCCGGCCTTGCGCGCGAAGTCCTGATCGATGTGCAGCGGCACGTGATCGCCGGACGCGCCGGCGAACAGCGCGAGCATCGTGCGGTCGACCGGCGGCAGCCGGAGTTCCGGCAGCACATCGCCGATCTGCACGCTGTTGTGGTTCTCTGATGTCATCTCGCGTCTCCGGCTTTCAGCGGTTCACGACCGCGATGACGTTGCGCACCGTCGCGACGAGTTCGCCGCGCTGGTTGGTGACGCGTATTTCGCGCGTCACCAGTTCGAGCGCGCCGCCCTTCTTCGAGGTGATGTCGGTGATCTCGCCTTCGAAATCGAGCACGTCGCCGGCGTGAATCGGTGCGTGATAAGTGAAGCCCTGCTCGCCGTGCAGGATGTTGTTCATGCTGATGCCGAGCAGTTGCAGCAGCTTCGGCACGTCGTCGTGGTCGAGCGGGCCGCTGAACAGGATCGTCGGCGGCGCCAGCAGCGACGGATGGCCGGCGGCGCGCGCCGCGTCCTCGTCGATGTATTCGGCGCGCGTCTCGCCGGTCGCCTTGGCGAAGAACCGCAGACGGCCTTTTTCCACTTCCCAGCGCATCGGGGCAAAGCGATGGCCGATCCATTTCGTGTCGATCATCTGTCGTGCTCCGGATCAGGCGACGCGCTGATAGAGCGTGACGACGCAGGCGCCGCCGAGACCGAGGTTGTGCTGCAGCGCGTTGCGCGCGCCTTCGACCTGCCGCGCGCCGGACCGGCCGCGCAACTGCTCGACCAGTTCCGTGCACTGCGCCAGACCCGTCGCGCCGAGCGGATGACCTTTCGACAGCAGGCCGCCGGACGGATTGGTGACGTACCTGCCGCCGTAGGTGTTGTCGCCGTCGGCGACGAATTTCGCGGCGCCGCCTTCGGGGCAGAGGCCGAGCGCTTCGTACGTGATGACCTCGTTCTGCGCGAAGCAGTCGTGCAGCTCGATGACGTCGAGATCCTGCGGCCCGATGCCGGCGCGCGCGTAGACCTGCTGCGCGGCGTCGCGCGTCATGCCGGCGCCGACCAGACCGATCAGGCTCGGCCGGTCGACGACTTCCGAGCGATCGGTCGTCATCGCCTGCGCGACGATCGCGACGTTCGCATCGAGGCCGCGTTCACGCGCGAACTTCTCGGACACCAGCACCGCGGCGGCCGCGCCGCAGGTCGGCGGGCAAGCCATCAGCCGCGTCATGCCGACGTGCGGAAACACCATCGGCGATTCCATCACCTGTTCTTCGGTCACCACCGTGCGGAACAGCGCGAGCGGATTGTTCGCGGCGTGGCGGCTGGCCTTGGCGCGCACCTTGGCGAACAGGTTCGGCGTCGCGCCGTAGGTGTCCATGTATTCCTTGCCGGCGCCGCCGAAATACTTCAGCGCGAGCGGCGCGTCGGCGCCGAGCAGGCGGTCGACGATCTCGTCGAAGCGCGCGAACGGCGACGGGCGATCGCTCCAGTGCGACTCCAGCGCGCCCGGCCGCATCTGCTCGAAGCCGAGCGCCAGCGCGCAATCGACGGCGCCGGACTCGACGAGCTGGCGCGCGAGGAACAGCGCCGACGAACCGGTCGAACAATTGTTGTTGACGTTGACGATCGGAATGCCGCTCATGCCGACGCGATAGACGGCGGCCTGACCGCAGGTCGAATCGCCGTAGACGTAACCGACGACCGCCTGCTGGACGTCGGCGTGCGTAAGGCCGGCATCGGCCAGCGCCTTGTTCGCGGCGGCCGCGCCCATGACGTCATACGGCTCGCTGGCGCCGGGCTTGGCGAACGGAATCATGCCGACGCCGGCGACGAGGACGCGATGGGACATGGAGAATCTCCGGTCGGAATGGGGTTCGCCGCCATTGTCGCGAAACGCCTCGCGGCAATCCCCTGCCTGTAAGGCAGGGTCGATGCGAAACGCCGCGCGCCGCCGCCACACCACCCCGCCCCTTCCGGCAGGGTCGCGCAAGGCGAGTCACGCCCTAGACTGCGGCGAACCGCATCGGAGCCGTCTGATGAGCACGTTCCCGCTTCGCGCGCTGCCGCGCCTCGTGACCCTCGCGCTGGCATGCCTCGCGGCGAACGCTTGCGCCGGTCATGCCTCGGCGTCGTCGGCCTGCGACGCGCTCGCGCACGCAGCGCTCGATGGCGGCGAAGTCACCGACGCGACGCTCGTCCGCGGCGGCTGGCACTTCTCGATGGCGATGCTGGCGATCGCGCATCGGCCGTTCATCGATCTGCCGGCGTCCTGCCGCGTCACGCTGCGCCTGCGGCCTTCGACGGACTCCGACATTCGCGCCGAAGTCTGGCTGCCGGCGACGCAGTGGAACGGCAAGCTGCAGGGCATCGGCAACGGCGGCCTCGCCGGCTCGATCGATCCGCTGCAGATGTCGATAGCGATCAAGCATGGCTTCGCCGCCGTCGGCACCGACACCGGCCATCGGGGCAAGGACACCGACGCGACCTGGGCGCTCGGCCATCCGGAGAAAATTCGCGACTTCGGCTGGCGCGCGGTCCACGAATCGACGCGACAGGCGAAGATCATCGTCGACCGCTATTACGGCAAGCCGGCGCAGAAAAGCTACTTCGCCGGCTGCTCGTACGGCGGCCGCACCGCACTGCGTCTCGCGCAGCAGTTTCCGGACGACTACGACGGCATCATCGCCGGCGCGCCGGCGAACGACGGCAGCAACCTGATCACCACCGGCGCCTGGCTGCAGCAGCGCATCCGCGATGTGCCGGGCGCGTGGATTCCGCAAAAGAAACAAGCCGCGATCGCCGCGCGCGTGCTGGCGATGTGCGATGGCGACGACGGCGTGAAGGACGGCGTGCTCGACGATCCGCGGACCTGCGGCTTCCAGCCCGAGGACATGCAATGCAAGGGCGTCGACACCGATACCTGCCTGACGCCGCCGCAGGTCGAAACGCTGCGGCGCATCTATGACGGACCGGGCGGCAACCTCGGCGACAGCATCGCGCACGGCTACGAGCGCGGCGGCGAAGGCAGCGAGCACTGGCGCCAATGGCAGATGGGCGACAAGCCGGGCAACAGCGTCCTCGCGATCTTCGGCCGCGAGTTCTTCCGCAACTTCGTCTACGACGATCCGCACTGGGATCTCGACCGCGCCGATTACGCGAAGGACCGCATCGCCGCGCGCGAACGCCTCGGCCCCGACTACGACGCGCGCGATCCGGATCTCAGCGCGTTCAGGGCGCGCGGCGGCAAGCTCATCATGTTCCACGGCTGGAACGACGCCGCGCTATCGCCGCGCCTGTCGGTCGACTACTACGAAAACGTGCGCCGCACGCTGGGCGCCGCCGAAACCGATGACTTCATGCGCCTCTACATGGTGCCCGGCATGGAACACTGCGTCGGCGGTCCCGGCACCAACGCCGTCGGCTGGCTGCCGCTGCCCGGCAACGCGCCGGATGCGAATGGCGGCATCGGCGCCGCGCTCGAAGCCTGGGTCGAACGCGGCGAAGCGCCGCAGTCGATCGTCGCCGCGAAGTACGAAGACGACATGCGCGGCATGCTTGCGCCCGCGACCACCACGCTCATCCGCACGCGTCCGCTATGCCCGTATCCGCAAGTCGCGCGCTGGAACGGCGAAGGCAGTACGGACGAGGCGCGAAACTTCAGCTGCGTGAATCCGTGACGGCGCCTCCCAAGCGCTGCCTCATTTCTTTTGGCCGACGACCATTTCGACATGCACGAAAATGATTTGCTTCGGGGATGGATCGCGCGCGGAAAAACGCGGATCGCCTATGGCAGCTTTCAGCCCGAAGCGGACATCGAAACAAAGCGTCAGTGCGTGACCGTGACCTGCAGATGTTCGTGCCGCCGCACCTGCAGGCTCGAAACCCAGCTCGGTGTGTGACCGGGCGTCAAGGTAATCGAGCGGGTTCGTGCCAGCAGTGCGCGTAGCACGATCAACGCTTCTAGCCGTGCGAGCGGGGCGCCCACGCAGGTGTGAATGCCCCTGCCGAACGTCATGTGCTGCCGTGGCCGGCTGAGGTCCAGCGTGTCCGGATTGGCGAACACCTCGGGATCGCGGTTGCCGGCCGCCCAGAACAGCAGCACTGTCGCGCCGGCCGGGATGGCGTTGCCGCCAAGGTGCGTGTCGCGCGGCACCGAACGCAGGTGGCAGCGGAACGGTGATTCGAGGCGCAGGACTTCTTCGATGAAGGCCGGGAGCAGCTCGGGTTGCTGGCGGATCATCTCCTGCAGCGACTGATCCTCGGCGAGCCAGCGCACGGCGTTGCCGAGCAGGCTGGTCGTCGATTCGCCACCGGCAGCGAGCAGGATGTGCAGGATCGCCCAGCCTTCCATGTCGCGCAGTGTGCCGTCGGCGACGCTGCGCTTGACCGATGACAGGATGTCGCTGCCTTCGGTCGTGGCCGATCGCAGCTGTGCGCCGATCCAGCGCTGAACCATGAAGCTGCGCAGCATACAGCCAGCGAGCTGGAACAGGCTCAGCGCGCCACCGACGATGGCGGTCGAATCGAACGCGGCCTGCAGGAGCTTGTCGACATCGACATTGCGGAAACCGACCAGCTTGCTGACGACGGTGATCGGTAGAGGATTGCCGACCATCGCCATGAAGTCGCCGGCGCCGGCGTCCAGGAGGCTGCTGATACAGGTATCCGCGACCCGCTCGATCTCCGGCGCCATCGACGACATCCGCTTCGCGACCAGCTCGGGAAAGACCGCTCTGCGATGCAGGCCGTGAGTGGGCGGGTCGGCGGTCGCCAGGGTTTGCACCAGCCCTCTGTCATGCGTCAGCCGGGCCGGCCTTCCGCCACGGCCGCGGTATAGAACCCCACGCAGGTTCGACGAGAAATCTTCGACGCGGCGTGTGGCCTCTTCGAGCAGTGCGTGGCGCGTGACGACGAAGATTTCCGTGCCAGGCACACGCCATACCGGCGCAGTCTCACGCAGGCGCGCGTAGAACGGATAGGGATTGTCGAGCACACTGCCATCCAGCAGGAGGGTCGCCGGCATGGGAGCTGGCATGTATGGAACAGTAGACACGGCAGCGCCTTCCAGTAAATAATGACAGCATGCTGTCGTAATGAATCAACACTGTCAAATGTACGCCACCAATCTGAAGACGCTCAACAAACCCACCAACGACCTGATCGTCGAAGTCTTCCGCCTCAATGGCGCGCTGCTACAAACCGCGGATCGGCTCGTATCGAAGTTCGGCATCACCAGCGCGCGATGGCAGGTGCTGGGGGCGATCGGCCTACCGGCGGTGCCGGAAACAGTCGCGCGACTCGCGCGCAACATGGGCCTGAGCCGGCAGAGCGTGCAGCGCGTTGTCAATGAGATGGTCGACGAAGACATGCTGTGCCTGATGGAGAATCCGCACCATCAGCGTGCCAAGCTGGTCACGATGACCGACAAGGGCCGCAAGGCATTCGAGGCGGCGGTCAAACTGCAGGAGCCGTGGGTGAAGGCGCTCAGCGCCGGTCTCAACAAGAGCCGCATCAACGATGCGCGAGACGTGCTAGAGACCTTGCGCAAGCGACTTGATGAGCAGGGATAAGAGCGAGCGACGCCGCAGTTCAGATCTGACTTCAATAGCCTGCTTCTGGCACGAAGCCCCACTTTCTCAGTAAAACCTCCCACTCAACCGCAGCGTCACCATCCGCGGCTGGATGTAGATCGCGTCCACGTAGGTCGGTCCGAGCAGCTGGCCGTCGTCGGCGCTGCTGAGCGCGCGCTTGTCGGCGAGGTTGGTGATGTTGAGCGTGATGTCGGAGAACCATTTCATCGCTTCGTTGCCGACGCTGAATTGCAGATCCCATTGCTGGAAACCGAAGACGCGTTCGGTGCGGTCCAGGTCCACGTAGGTGTGGCCGATGTATGTGTGTGTGACGGCTGCGCCGGGTGTCCACGATTGCAGATCGGTGAGGTACGACAGCGTGGTCGCGGTCTGCCAGTGCGGCGCGAGCGGCCACGGCGCGCCGGCGCCGATGACCTCGCCTTCCGATGTGGTGAACGGATGGTGGTTCGGTCCGCGTGTAGGACGCCGCGCTGCTCAGCGTCAGGCCGTGAGGCGGAAGCGCGCAAACGCCCGGCGCGCGCGAAACCCCGGTTCTTCAGCCGACCTTGCGCTCCGACGTGCGCCACCACGGTTCGCGCAGCACGGTCTTCAACACCTTGCCGGCGCCGGACAGCGGCAGCGCGTCGCGGAACTCGACGCTGCGCGGGCATTTGTAGCCGGCGATCAGTGCCTGGCAGTGCGTCCTGATCGCCGCGGCATCGACGGCCGCGGCGCCGGGCTTCAGCACGATGACGGCGTGCACCGCCTCGCCCCAGCGCGGATCGGGAATGCCGATCACCGCGCAGGTGGCGACGGCCTCGTGCTGCGCGATCGCGTTCTCGACTTCGGCGGAATACACGTTTTCGCCGCCACTGACGATCATGTCCTTGACGCGATCGACGATGAACAGGAATCCGTCCTCGTCGAGATAGCCGCCGTCGCCGGTCAGCAGCCAGCCGTCGCGCAGCGTCGCGGCCGTCTGCTCGGCAGCGTTCCAGTAACCCTGCATCATGCCGGGTCCGCGCACGGCGATCTCGCCGACGATGTTGCACAGACATTCGCCGCCGTCGGCATCGACGATGCGCACTTCGACACCGACGATCGCGCGGCCGGCCGAGCGCAGCTTCTGGCGAAGAGCGGCCTCGGCGTGATACGCCGGCTTCAGGATGGTGACGACCGGCGACATCTCGGTCTGGCCGTAGCACTGCGTGAAACGCACCGCCGGGAAACAGGCCATCGCGCGATCGAGCACGGCTTCGCTGATCGGCGATGCGCCGTAGATGATGCTGCGCAGCGTCTGCAGCCGGTAATCGCCGCGCCGCGGATCGTCGGCGAGCATCTGGATCATCGTCGGCACCAGCAGCACGCTGCTGACACCGTGATCCTGGATCGCCGCGAACACGAGCTCGGGCGCGAAACGCGGGCAGACGACCTGGCTCAGCAGGCGCACCGAGGCCATCAGCACGAAGGCGATGTCGGCGAGATGGAACATCGGCGCCACATGCAGCACGACGTCATCCTCGCCGACCGTCCCTTCGGCGAGACTGGCGAGCGCGCAACCGTAGAGATTGGCGTGCGACAACATCACGCCCTTGGCCCGGCCGGTCGTGCCGCCGGTATAGAAGACGCCGGCGAGATCGTCGCCGCCGCGACCCGCATCCGCCGCCGGCCGATGTTCGGCGATCAGCTGTTCGTAGCCGAACATGCCGGCCGGCGCCGCACCTTCGCCGGCGTGAATCACCGTGCGCAGGCAGCGCGCGCGTTCGCTCAGCTCACGCACCGTCGGCGCGAACGTGTCGTCGACGACCAGAATGCTGGTGCCGCAGTCTTCGAGCGAGAACGCGATCTCGCGCGGACTCCAGCGCACGTTGACCGGATTGATCGTGCCGCCCGCCCACCAGATCGCGAACATCGTCTCGATGTAACGATCCGAATTCTGCGCGAGCACACCGACGCGATCGCCCGGCTGCAGACCGAGCTGGATCAAGGCCGCCGCCAGCCGCGCGACGCGCTCCTGCAGCTCGGCATAGGTCTGCGTACGGCCATCGCAGCACGTCGCCATCCGCTGCGGGTGGAGCCGCTTCGCGCGGTGCAGCGATTGGGTCAGCATCATTCGGGACATGTCGTTTCCGGGCGCGCCCGGCACAATCGGGCAGATGGCGGCAGAGTAGCGGCATGGCGCCGCAACCGGACCTTCCCCACCGACCGGTTTCCCCCTCCCGGTTCGACGGGAATCGGGTTTCCTGCAATCGGCTAGCCTGCGCACAGGAGCCCTCGGCCCGACGATGACCGAATCCCCAGACCTCACACTGCCGCTGATCCGCACCAAGCTCGCGCCGCCGCGAATCGGCAGCGCACCGGTCGAGCGCAAGGCCCTGCTCGACGAACTCGCGCACCACCGGCTGCGCAGACTGCATCTGCTCGTCGGCCCGGCCGGCAGCGGCAAGACCAGCGTGCTCGTGCAGTGGCGCCGGCAACTGCTCGATGCCGGTCAGCGCGTCGCCTGGTACAGCGCCGGCGCCGACGACGACGAGCTGCGCGTCGCCGCCTATCTGGTCGAGGCGCTGCGCCACGCCGGACTGGACGTCGGCAGCGAAGGGCTGCAACTGTTCCTGCGTTCCGGCGGCTCGGCCTGGCAGCACCTGCTCGCTTCGCTCGTCAACGATTGCGACGACGCCGAACACGAGACTTATCTGGTCATCGACAATTTCCAGCACCTGTCGTCGTTCGCGGTGCTGCAACTGCTCAATCGCTGGATCTCGCTGGCGCCGCCGACGCTGCATTTCGTCATCGCGACGCGCGTCAGCCCGCCGCTCGAACTGGCGCGGCTGCGCGCCGAGGGCCAGCTCGTCGAACTCGGTTTCGGACAACTGCGCTTCGATGTCGACGAGACGCGGCGCTTCGTCGAATCGCAGGGCGTGCCGGCGCTCGCCGCGGCGCAGCTCGAAAACCTGCACGGCATCACCGACGGCTGGCCGGCGGGACTGCAATTGCTGACGTTCTCGATCCGCAAGGACGGCAGCCACGGCGATTTCCTCGAACGCCCCGGCGCGCTGTCGGTGAACCAGGCGCAGGCGCTCGACGATTATCTCGCGCAGACCGTCGTCGATCTGCTGCAGCCGGCCGAACTCGACTTCCTGACGCGGATCTCGATCTGCCATCGTTTCAATCGCGACTTGTGCGAAGCCGTCGGCGACGATCCGCGCGCCGGCGAGCATCTGCGCAAGTTCGAGGCCGAGAATCTTTTCCTGCTGCCGATCGATACCGCCGACGAGGAACCCTGGTATCGCTTTCACCCGCTGTTCGCGAGCTTCCTCGACAAGCGCCTGCGCAAGCTCGGCCCCGAACTCGCGCAGACCTTGCACAGCACCGCGGCACGCTGGTTCGCCGCGCGCCAGTTGCAGGCCGAAGCGCTGCGCCACGCGGCACGCTCGGGCGACGCCGACCTGTTCGTCGAGCTGATCGATCAATACGCGCGCCGCCTGACGAACGCCGGGCAGTATTTCGAATACCTGCGCTGGTGCGGACTGGCGCCGACCGAGCTGCTCGCGCGCCATCTCAACGCATCGCTGTGTCTCGCGCTCGCGCAGCTCTCGTGCGGACGGCTGCGCGATTTCGAGCGCACCGTGACCGCGATCGAACGGCATCCGCAGGCCGGCAACGCAAACGTGCAGGCCGAGCTGCAATTGCTCAAGGCCTATCACGCGATGCGCACCGACGACCCGGTCGCCGAGCATCGCGCGATGCTCGAAGTCCAGGCGCATCCGCCGCCGCCGGACAGCAGCGCCGGTCTGATGCTGATGTCGATCCGCTGTCACGAGTTCGTCTATGCCGGCGATTTCGATGCGGTCCGCGAAACGGCGCGACTGCGCTTTCGCTTCGGCGACGAACGCCGCTCGGTCGTGCCGCTCGTCGATTTCTGGGTCGGCTTCAGTTATCTGCTCGAAGGCCGCATCACGCTGGCGGCCGAGCAGTTGCGCGGCGTCGTCGCCGCCGGCCAGCAATTCGCCGGTGCGGACTCCGGCACCAGCGGCCTCGTTTACGGCTATCTGCTCGAAGCGCTGTACCAGTCCGATTGCATCGACGAAGCGCGCGAACTGCTCGATCAGCAACTCGAACTCGTCGAAGCGATCGGCCTGCCCGATTCGCTGATGTACGCCTGGCGCGTGCGCGCGCGCATCGAGCGCTTCGACGACGATCACGCCAGCGCGCTGCGGACGCTGCAGGACCTCGAAGAGCGCGGCCTGCGCCTCGGTCTCGACCGGCTCGTCGCGTGGAGCCTGCATGACCAGCTGCGTCTCGCGCTCGAAACGAACCGGATGCCGCATGCCGACGAACTGTTGCGGCGGCTGACTCACATCGCCGCGCCGTGGGCGGCGGAGCACGACAACGCGCGCAGCGAGATCGGCCTCGCCGCCGCGCTGGCGCACGCCGAGTACGCCGCCGTGACGGCGGCGCACGACGATGACGACGCCTTCGCGCTGATCGACGAAGCCGCCGAGCGCGCGCAACGGAATCACCGGCGCGTCGCGGAAATCCGCACGCGGCTGCTGCGCGCGCATCTGCTGCATCGCGGCGGCAAAAAAACGCAGGCCGCGGAACTGGCGCGCAGCGAACTGCGGCTGGCGCACAGCCTGGGCTTGCATCGTCTCGTGCCGGACCTCGCACCCGCCGTGCGCGAATCGCTGCACGCGCTGGCGCCGCTGCTGAACGACGCGGCTCTCGTGAACTTCATGAACCAGGCGGCACAGCCGGCGGCGAGCGATGTCGAGACGCTCGAACGCCCGTTCATCGCCGGCGCGCCGGCGGCGGTCACGCTCGAAGAGAAACTGCTGACGGTGCGCGAGCGCGAGATTCTCCATCTGCTCGGTCGCGCGCTGTCGACGAAAAGCATCGCGCGCGAGCTGAACCTGTCGCCGGGCACCGTGAAATGGCATCTGCGCAACATTTACGGAAAGCTCGGCGCGTTCTCCAAGGAAGACGCCTTGTCCAAGGCGCGCGAGCCAGTCAAACCCGGCGCCCGCGCGCCTTAGAAAACGCTGAACAAGTCCGTCATCGCGAGGCCGCGCAGCGGCCGTGGCGATCCAGACACGCCATTTGCATAGGGAACTGCGGGATTGCTTCGTCGCCTTCGGCTCCTCGCAATGACGATGCAGGGACTTATTCAGACTTTCCTCGGGCTTCGCGCCGCCCCTTCCCAACGGACAGGGCCTCAAGGCGGCGGACTTGCCCCACCATCGCGCTCCGCGCATCGCTGCGCGTCTTTCGATCATGCACCCGCAGGAGTGAACACGATGGGTTTCGAACACGCGGCATCCGCCGACATCACGGACGGCGACGCCGAACTGGAACTGTTCCGCGACAACGTCCGCCGCTTTCTCGACCGCGAGATCGCGCCGCACTACGCCGCCTGGGAGCGCGACGGCATCGTGCCGCGCAGCGTGTGGCAATCGCTCGGCGCTGCCGGCCTGCTGTGCGTCGACCTGCCGGAAGCGTATGGCGGCCCCGGCGCGCCGCTCGCGTATTCGTGCGCGGTGCTCGAGGAAATCAGCCGCCGCGGTTACGGCGCGCTGGCGGCCAACGTCGCCGTGCATTCCGACGTCGTCTGCCAGTACGTCCACCATCTCGGCAGCGAAGCGCAGAAGCGGCACTATCTGCCGCGCATGGCGGCCGGCGACTGCGTCGGCGCGATCGCGATGACCGAACCGGGCGCCGGTTCCGATCTGCAGGGCATCAAGACCGTCGCCGTGAAGGACGGCGACGGCTACCGCATCAGCGGCTCGAAGACGTTCATCACCAACGGCCAGCACGCCGACTTCGTCATCACCTTCGCGGTCACCGATGCGCAGGCCGGCGCGAAAGGCAAGACGCTGTTCCTCGTCGACACCGGCACGGCCGGCTTCGCGCGCGGCCGCAATCTCGGCAAGATCGGCCAGCACGCCGGCGATACCTCGGAACTGTTCTACGACGACGTCCGCGTTCCCGCTTCGGCCGTGCTCGGCACGCCCGGCAACGGCTTCGGCCATCTGCTCGACGAGCTGCCGCGCGAGCGTCTGATGCTGTCGGTCGGCGCCGTCGCCGCGGCGGAAGGCGCGCTGGCGACGACGATCGATTACGTGTGCCAGCGCAAGGCGTTCGGCAAGCGCGTCGCCGATTTCCAGAACACGCGCTTCGAACTGGCGCGGATGAAGACCGACACCGAACTCGCGAAAGCTTTCGTCCGGCAGTGCGCGCGCCTCTATTGCGCCGGCGCGCTCGATCCGGCAACCGCCGCGATCGCCAAGCTCGGCGCCACCGAGAACCAGTTCCGCGTCGCCGACGCCTGCCTGCAGCTGTTCGGCGGTTACGGTTACATGGACGAATATCCGATCTCGCGCTTCTTCGTCGATGCGCGGATCCAGCGCATCTACGGCGGCACGTCGGAGATCATGAAGGAAGTCATCGCGCGCACGCTGGTCGGACGCTGATCCGCATGGCGTCGGCGACGGTCGAAGCCCGTACCCGCATCATTCGAACTGGAACGACAGGCGAACGGCGTACGCGCGCGGACGGATGAAGATGTACGACGGCGTTTCGCTGCCGGTCAGGCCGGACACGCCGGTCGAACTGCTGCGGCCGACGACGCCGCGCGTGTCGCCGAGATTGGTGGCGGTGAAGCTCAGCGTCGGCGCACCGGGCAGATCGGTGCGCGCGAGACTCAGGCCGACATTGAAGGCGTTGTAGTCGAAGATCGTGTGGTCGTGGACGATCGTGTCGTACGCGCGGCCGGTGTAGGTGTGCGTCAGCGATCCGCCGACCAGCCAGTTGCCGAACGGCTTGCTGTACGCCAGCGTGGTGGCCGTCTGCCAGCGCGGGCTGTTCGGCATCTCGGTGCCCGGCTCGACGACCGCGCCGCTCGCCGCCGTGTAGGTCGTTGCGGTCAGCGCGCGCGAATAGCCGGCCGCGACGTTGAGGCTCAGGCCGTCGAGCGGCGTCAGGTAGATGATCGAGGTCTCGACGCCCTGGCTGCGCACCTTGCCGACGTTGGAGACGTAGCTGGTGTCGATCACGAGGTTGTCGTTGAACTCGACGAACTGCGCGTCGCGCCAGTCGAGGTCGTAGTACGTCAGGTCGACGCGCAAGGTGCGATGAAACCAGTCGGTGCGGATGCCGACTTCGCGGTTCCACAGGCTGCTCGACTTGAACGACGGCGGCACCGGCGGACCGGTCAGCGGATTGTCGAACGGCAGCCCCGACACGCCGGTGTTGATGCCGCCGAACTGGAAGCCGCGCGCGACCGTCACGTACGCCATGAACGATTTCGACGGCTTGTACGACAGCGAGAATTTCGGACTGACGCCCTTGTCGTGCTGGTCGATGTCGGTGTCGGGCACCAGCGCGCCGAGCAGACCGTCGGCGACCGAGGTGCCGGAAATGCGCGTGCGATACAGCCGCGCGCCGACGGTCGCTTCCCAGCTGTCGCCGAGGCGGCGCGTCAGCTCGCCGTACAGCGAGGTCTCGCGCGCATCCGGCGCGGTCTTGACGATGCCGTACGAGATGCCGCGCGGGCCGATGATCTGGCCGACGATCGGCAGCGACGGCAGCGGCAGCGCGGTGCCCGGCAGATACGCGTCGTTCACCACGTCGGCGCCGTAGTCGAGATAGAACGCGCCGATGATCCAGTCCCAGCGCCCGCCGTCCGGCGAGACCAGCCGCAGTTCGTGCGTCGTGCCGTCGATGTCGGCATTCGAGTACGCGCGGAAATTCGGGATGCCGGCCGAGCCGGTGAACAGCGTGCTGTCGAGATCGCCGTGCGCGCGCTTGTGCTGGCGCGAGCTCTGCCAGACCAGCGTGCCCCACTCGTCGATGTCGTAGCGCGCGTCGAGACTGAGCAGGTCGAAGCCGGTCTTCAGCGTGCTCGGTCCCGGCCGGCTGTTGTTGGTGAGCTGCTCGTCGTCGTTGTCGATGTCGAGCACGTCGTCCTTGCGGCTCTGCTGCCTGAGCGCCATGACGTTGATGTCGAGCCGTTCGAGCGGCTGCCAGCGCAGCGCGCCGCGCGCGCTCCATTTGCGACGGCTGTCGGCGTCCTTGTCGTCGCGCTGCAGGTTGTCGATGTAGCCGGGCGTGTTCTGCAGCACGCCGGTCGCGCGCGCGGCGAAAGTTTCGCCGACCGGAATGTTCACTGCGGCGGCGTAGGTGCCGTCGATGCCGCCGTCGCTGATGCTCAGCGCTTCGGCAAATCCGCGCAGCCCCCACTGGCCGAGCTGCGGCTTGTTCGGCACATAGCGAATCGCGCCGTTCAGCGCCGACGCGCCGAAGTAGGTGCCCTGCGGCCCCTTGAGGATTTCGACGGTCTGCAGATCGAAGGGATCGAGATCGGGCGTGACGAAATTCGAATAGGGGTCCGTCATCGGGATGTCGCCGATGAACTGGCCGACGGTCTGGTTGCCGGACACACCGTTGAGCTGGCTCGGACCGACGCCGCGCACGGTGATCTTGCGTCCGCCGGCATCGCCGCTGCTGTCATCCTGCAGCGTGATGCCCGGCACCGTCGCGATGTAGTCCCGGATGTCGCGCGCGCCGCTCTTCTCCAGCGACTCGCCGGAGATCGCATTGATCGACACCGGAATGTCGCGCACCGATTTCTCGCGCTTGGTCGCCGTCACGATGATCTCGGCGATGCCGCCGCCCGCCGGCGCATCGTCGACCGCCGGCGTCGGCGGCGCCTGCGTCGGCAGCGGAATCGTCGGCAGCAGTTCGGGCGCGGCGGCGCTGTCCGCGGACGGCGCTGGCGCCTCGCCGCCGTCGGTGGCGGGCGCCGGCGGTGTTTCGCTTGGCGACGTCGCTCCGGCCTCGGCGGGCGCGGCCGCCTGCGCGTGGGCAACGCCGTGCACGGCGACGAGCGAGACGAGCGCGAGCGCGGCGAATCGGGTCGTGGACATCAGGGTCTTCATTGGCGTGGACATGGGCGCGGCGCGGCTTCAGAAACCGAGATGGCGGCGGAAGAACTCGGCCTGCTTGCGGTCCAGATACGACTCGTGCACCGAGTCGAACCCGTGCACCTGTTCCGGCAGCACGACGAACTCGTGCGACTTGTCGGCGCGGATCATCGCTTCGGTCAGCTTGATCGCGTCCGGCCAGGTCGCGTGATCGGCGGTGCCGCAGGAAATCATCAACGGGCCTTGCAGCTGCGGCACCTTCGAATAGATGTCGGCGCGGCGGTAACCGTCCGGATTGGTCTGCGGGAAGCCGAGGTAGCACTCGTACAGCACGCAGCCGTGCAGATCGATGCCGGGCGCGAAGATCGCCGCGGCCTTGTAGACGTCCGGCTGATCGACGAGACAGCGGAACGCGAAATAGCCGCCCCAGCTGCCGCCGGTCACGCCGACGCGCCCGCCGTCGATGAACGCGTGGCGCTCGGCGAGCTGGCGGATCGCCGCCGCGTGATCGGCCGCGACCGTGCCGTGGAAGTCCTGCGTCACGGTGTCGTGGAACGCCTTGCTGCGCTCCGGCGTGCCGCGCGCGTCGAGCATGATCGCGATGCAGCCGATCTGCGCGAGTTTCATGCCGATCGTCGCGCGCCCCGGCAGCGCCGGAAATGCGTGGTCGGCGATCGGCATCTGCGGTCCACCGTAGATCCATTCGATCAGCGGATATTTCTTCGCCGGGTCGAAGTCGTGCGGCTTGTACATCACGCCCCACAGATCGGTCGTGCCGTCGGCGGCCTTCACACAGAATTGCTCTGCCTCGGTGTAGCCGACCGCCTGCAGCGCCGAGATGTCGGCACGCAGCAGCTCGGCGTTCAGCAGCGTGCCATCGATGCGGCGCAGCGCGGTCACCGGCGGATTCGTCACCGACGAGCAGCTGTCGAGGAAACTCTCGCCGTTCGGCGCGAACGTCGCGCGATGCACGCCCTCGCCTTCGGTCAGTTGTTCGACCGCGCCGCCGCCGAGCGGCACACGGCACAGATGCAGGTCGTAAGGCCGCTCGCGATCGCAGTGCGCGCTGAAGTACACGTGATTGCCGAGCACCTTTTCGACCGCGACCACCGGCCAGTCGCCGGACGTCAGCTGCGCGACCAGCTTGCCGTGCAGATCGTACTGGTACAGATGCATCCAGCCGTCGCGCTCGGACAGCCACAGCAGGTGCCGGCCGTCCGGCGTCGGCGTGCAGCCGGTCTTGTGGTGGAAGTAGATGTCGTGGTGGATGCGCACGAAGGTTTCGCTGCGTTCGTCGAACAGCTGGCGCGCCGCGCCGGTCTTCGCATCGGCGACGAACACGGCGATGTGCCGGCAGTCGCGGCTGGTCTGCGTGACGATCAGCTGGCGGCCGTCCGGCAGCCAGCCGGCATGCACCGGATAAGTGTCGCGCGTGTCGCCGAGCCGGATCTCGACCGGCGGATTGCCGGCGGTGTCGATCACGAACAACGTGCAGGTTTCGAGCACGCCGCCCGAGCGCGGGAAGCGGTAATGCGTGGTTTTCTCGAAGCTGCCGAGGCGATGCACCGCGGAGATTTCCGGCACGCCGCGATTGTCGACGCGGTACGCGGCGATGTGCGTGCCCTGCGGCGACCAGTTGACGGCCGGCGCGGTGCCGGGGAACGCCCAGTCGACCGTCCACTCGACGTCGCGCGTGCCGTCTTGCGTCAGCGCGCGCGTGCGGTTGTCGTACGACGAGCGCAGCGCGATGTTGTAGTCCTGGATCGACAGCAGCTGGCTGCCGTCGGGCGAGGTGATTTCGTACGCATCGATCTGTCCGACCATCGGCAGCGAGCGCTTGAACGCACGCGGCGTCGCACGCGCTTCGGCCGACGCGCCGAGGAACGTGTCCATCATGCTCGGCGGCGGCGCGCGGAATGCAGCGTAGTGGTCGAGGTCGAGCATGTAGCGCTCGCTGCCGATCGCGAACGCGATCGTGTTCGCGCCGGCGAAGCCGAATGCCTCGAACGGCAGGCCGCTGCCGGGCGGCGTGACACCGGACGCGGCCTTGATCGCCGCGCGCGCGCGTTCCACGTCGAGCAGCGGTGTCTTCTCGCCGGTCGCGAGGTCCACGCGCCACGCCGCGCGCGCATCGCGCGGCCCGGACACGTAGGCCAGCGATGTGCCGTCGACGCTCCACGCCGGAATCAGGCTGGCGTCCCGCACCAGATTCGGCAGATCACGGTACGCGGCTTGCACGGCTGCACTCATCGAGACACTCCCCAAGCTTGTCACAAACCATTCATGTCTGTATGTTAAGCACGTAACAAACAAGGCTGTCAAATCAGAAAAAGGGGAATCGATGACGCGCACGAACCAGCCGGCGGCACGCGGCGGCACCGCGCCGGCGCCGCGCCGCGGTGGCCGTCCGGCGGTGCTGTCGCGGACCCGCATTCTCGAAATCGCACGGCAGATTCCGGCGCGCGAACTGACGATGCCGATCGTCGCGCGTCGTCTCGACGTCAGCGCCGCCGCGCTGTATCGGCACTTCGAATCGCGCGATGCGCTGCTCACCGCGCTCGGTGCCGAACTCGCGAGCGCATTCGAAGTCCGCGCCGCCGACGCCGCCAACTGGCGCGGCTGGCTGCTCGACACCAGCACCGCGCTGTTCCGCTTTCTGGTCGACAACCCGGTGATTCTCGCCGCGTCCGACTGGGCGCACGTCGACCATATGGGCCGGCGTCTGCTCGATGCAGTGTTCGCGACGCTCGAAGGCGCCGGCTTCGACACCGTTTCCGCAATCGAGGTCTGGGGCATGGTGTCCGGTCACGCGTATCTGGGCGCGCGCCTGCTGCACGACGCGCCACCTGCGCGCATGCCGGCGACGAGCGACGCGCGCGATGCGCACGCGCAACGCTGGCAGGCCCTCGCCGATGCGCGCGGCACGAGCGATCCGCATGAACTGCTCGAGCATTCGTTGCGCTGGATCGTCGCCAACCTGCCGGAACCGGCGACTCCGGCGCGCCGCGCCCCGCGCAACCGCCGCCAGTGTCGCGAGTCAGAGATTTCATGATGAAGTCGCCGAGGATTTTTCGTGTCTGGCAAGGCGCGACAACGAGGCATAGCGGTCGCTATGGCGAGGCGGAGCAACGCCGCCAGGCGCGAAAAAGACCGGCGGATTCGCGTGCGAATTTCTGACTCACGACACTAGGCCGTTGCCGATGGACAAGCCGCTTTTCATGTCGCCGCAGCACGTCGAGACGATGAACCGCCTGCTCGATGCCGACGCCGGCAGCCGCGCCGAGTGCGCGAAGCTCGACCGCCGCTACTGGCTGGTCTACGAACTGGCCGACCGCGAGCGCACCGTCTGGTGGTCGGTCGCGTTCGATCCGCAGCGCGGCGTGCGCTTCAGTCTCGCGCCGCCGGCGCCGCACGAGCCGGCGATGCGCCTGTGCGGCGAGTACCGCGCGGTGGTGCAGGCGACGCAGCGCATCAAGCGCGGCGAGGCGGTCGACGAGCCGGTGACCACGCACGATGAAGCGGGCGTGCTGGCCATCATCACGCCGGCATTCGCCGCCGCCGGTCGCGCCGCGACGATCGCCACCACTTTTCCGACGTTCTGAACGGTCCCGAAGCCACCATGCCACGCCCTCAGCCGAGCACTCTCGAACGCGCCCTTGCCGCCGTCAACCGCGCCAGCGAGCTGGCGAGCCGCCAGATCGCGATGAGCTGCGAGGCGCAGCACGATGCGTCCGACCCGATCGAGACGCGCATTCCGGACCTGAGTCTGGCCGGCGCGCAGCGGCGCAGCGAACGCGGCATGCAGATCCTCGCGCTGCTCGAAAACGTCGACGACGACATGCTGCCGCACGATGTCGCGCTGAGCGCCAAGCTGCTGCGCTACTACGCGCGCAGCTGGAGCCAGGAAGCGACGCACTACTGGACGGCAATCGATCCGATCGGCGCGCTGTTCTACGGCCCTTTCGCGCAGCACGCGTACACCGGCGGCCTGTTCTTCGGCTCGATCAATCCGCAGATCGCGGCGTTCGCATTCGACTCCGACCGCGACGGCGACCGCTACCTTCGCCTGCTCAGCGAGCTGACGCGGCTGCTCGAACAGATTCACGCGCGGACCGAAGGCCAGGCCGAGCGCGGCATCCGCATCCACAAGCCGCAGCTGCCGGCGGTGCGCACGCTGCTCGCGCGGCTGCGCGACACCGCGCAATCCGTCTATCCGGTCGACGCGGCGCGGCTGACGCGTGTGCGTGATGGCGAGGCGCTCGCCGCCGAGATCCGCCGCCGCGTCGAGCAGCGCGTCCTGCCGGCATTCGATGCGCTGCTCGCACAGCTCGACGCCGACTATGAGCGGTGCGCGCCGGATGAAGTCGGCCTCGACAAGCTGCCCGGCGGCCGCGAAACCTATGCGTGGCTGCTGCAGCAGCATACGACGCGCGACTACAGCGTCGAGCAGGTGCACGCCGCCGGCCACGCGCGCATGGCGCGTATCGAAAATGAGATGGCGCAGCTGCGCGCCCGTCTCGGCTTCGACGGCACGGCGACCGAATTCGCCCGGCATCTGCGCACGCAGCCCGGCGCGGTCGCCACGTCGGCCGAGGACATCGGCGCGCGGATGCGCGGCCACAAGGATCGCATCGAGCAACGCTTCGACGAATTCTTCCATCAGCGCTCGACGCATGAATTCGAGCTCGAACGGCTGGCGCCGGCGCTCGAAGGCAGCCTGACCTGGGGTTATTACCATCCGCCGACGGCCAGCGAGCCACGCGGCGTCTACTACTACAACGGTGGCAAGCTCGACAGCCTCGCGGTGATCGCCGCCGCCTCGCTGGTGTTCCATGAACTGGTGCCCGGCCATCATCTGCATCTGACGATCCAGCAGAACAACGCCGCGCAGTCGCCGCTGCGGCGCAATGCGCTGGTCAACGCGTTCAACGAAGGCTGGGCCGAGTACGCGGCGACGCTGACCGGCGAGATGGGCCTGTACGACAACCCGTACGATCGCTACGGACGGCTGTGCATGGACGCGTTCCTGACCAGCCGGCTCATCGTCGATACCGGCATGAATGCGCTCGGCTGGAGCTGGGCGCAGGCCAAGGATTACCTGCGCGAGCACACGCTGTGCGCCGAAGCGGAAATCGAATCCGACACCCTGCGCTACTCGTGCGGGCTGCCGGCGCAGTCGCTCGCCTACAAGCTCGGCGACGAAGACATCCTGCGGATTCGCGAGAAGATCCGGGAACGGCTCGGCGCGCGCTTCGACATCCGCGATTTCCACGCCGCGATTCTCGATGCCGGCGCGCTGCCGCTGCCGGCACTGGAATGGCATCTCGACAAGGTGTTCGGCGGCGAGCCGGCGTCGCCGGCCTGAACCGCCGCCGCGCGTGACCGTCTCTGCGATCGCACACGCGTCCGCGCATTTCCAGTAACATACTGTTATGTATTATTCTTGATGAAATGATACCGCGTGATGCATTGCCTGACTGCCGCCGCCCCAGAGAACCCGCCCCGTGAACGCAACGCCTGCCGTTTCCGCAAACAATCTCATCCTGACGTTCCGCTGCCCGGACCGGCCGGGCATTCTCGCCGCGGTGACCGACGCGGTTCATCGCTCGGGCCTCGACATCCGCGATGCCGCGCAGTTCGGCGACGACGAATCCGGTCAGTTCTTCGTGCGCATGCATCTGGCGACGACGCGCGACGGCGCCGATGCCGAATTCCGCGCGAACTTCGCGCAGACCGCGCAGCGCGTGAATCTCGACTGGCAGCTGTCGCCCTGGGAACGCAAGGTCCGCACGATGATCGCCGTGTCGAAGTACGGCCATTGCCTCAACGACCTCCTGCATCGCTGGCAGTCCGGGCTGCTGCATACCGACATCGTCGGCGTGATCTCGAATCACGAAGACATGCGCGCGCTGGTCGAATGGCATGGCCTGCCGTATCACCACCTGCCGGTCACGGCGGACACCAAAGCCGCGCAGGAAGCGCGGATCGTCGAACTGATGGCGTCGGAACGCGTCGACCTGCTGGTGCTGGCGCGCTACATGCAGATCCTCTCGGCGGACCTGTGCCGCGCGCTCGACGGCCGCTGCATCAACATCCACCATTCGTTCCTGCCGAGCTTCAAGGGCGCCAGCCCGTATCGCCGCGCGTTCGAACGCGGCGTGAAGCTGGTCGGCGCGACCGCGCATTACGTGACCAGTGATCTCGACGAGGGGCCGATCATCGAACAGGACGTCGTGCGCGTCACGCACGCCACGTCGGCCGGGGAAATGACCAATCTCGGCCGCGAAGTGGAAGCGCGCGTGCTGGCGCGCGCGGTGCGCTGGCACGTCGAGCGCCGGACGATCCTGAACGGCGCGAAAACCATCGTCTTCTCGTGATGCAGACCGCACACGCGCCACGCGTGGTCGCGTCATGAGCGCGCAAATCATCGACGGCCGCGATCTCGCCGACCGCACGCTGGCGACGCTGCGCGCCGACGTCGACGCGCGCATCGGTCGCGGCGCGCGCGCGCCGGCGCTGGCGACCGTGCTGGTCGGCGGCGATCCGGCATCGGCGGTCTACGTGCGCAACAAGATCGTCGCCTGCCAGCGCGTCGGCATCCGCTCGGTGCCGCACGAGCTGCCGTCGTCGACCGGCCAGCAACAGCTCCTGCAGCTGATCGACCGGCTCAATGCCGATGCCGGCATCGATGGCATCCTCGTCCAGCTGCCGCTGCCCGCGCATCTCGACGCGACGGCGATCCTGCAGCGGATCGATCCGCGCAAGGACGTCGACGGCTTTCATCCGTTCAACGTCGGTTGCCTGGCACAGCGCCAGCCGCAGCTGCGGCCGTGCACACCGCTCGGCATCGTCAGGCTGCTGCAGCACATCGGCGAACCGTTCCACGGCCGCCGCGCGGTCGTCGTCGGCGCGTCGAACATCGTCGGCCGGCCGATGGCGCTCGAACTGCTGCTGGCCGGCGCGGTCGTCACCGTCACGCATCGCTTCACGCGCAGCCTGCGCGACGACGTCGCCGGCGCGGAAATTCTGGTCGTCGCTGCCGGCAAGCCGCAGCTGATTCCCGGCGACTGGATTGCGCACGGCGCGACCGTCATCGACGTCGGCATCCATCGCGGCGCCGACGGCAGGCTGCGCGGCGACGTGCAGTTCGAAGCGGCACGCGAGCGTGCCGCGTGGATCACGCCGGTGCCGGGCGGCGTCGGACCGATGACCGTCGCGATGCTGATGCAGAACACGGTGACGGCGGCCGGCCTGATTTCGCGGTCACCGTGACGTGCGTGTGACGCACTCGCACGCCGGTGATGCCTCGGTTTGAAATAAACGCATCCGTCATTGCGAGCCGCGCAGCGGCGAAGCAATCCAGCGGCACGGCAAGATTGAGCCATGCAGCCGGATTGCTTCGTCGACCTTCGGTCTCCTCGCAATGACGAATTTCAAACTGGGACACGACTCGCACGCCCGGCGCGACATTTTCCAAAACTGTATCATTCGTCGCTGTCTTTTCCGCCGATCGAATTCATGGCCAGCAAGCGACTCAATTCCACGCGCCGCCAGAAGCGTGCTCTCAACTTCGAGCCGCCGAGCCGCAAGGGCAACATCAAGGTGCCGATCGAAGGCTGGATCAACTGCGCGCGCGTGCTGCTGATCGAAGAGGGTCTCGCCGGCATCAAGGTCGATCGTCTCGCCAAGCGCCTGCGCGTGACGCGCGGCGGTTTCTATCATCACTTCGAGAGCCACCACGATCTGCTGCAGGCGCTGCTGAAGGACTGGCGTCTCAACAACTGCTTCGTGCCGAAGCACATCGACACCGCGTCACCGGCGCTGGCGATCGGCGCGCTGCGCGAGATGACCGACAATCTCGTCCACGAGCGCGGCTTCGATCCGCAGTTCGACATGGCCGTCCGCGAATGGGCGCGCATTTCGCAGCCGGTCGCGGACGTCGTCGAACAGGTCGACGCCGATCGCGTCGATGCGCTGGGCCGGATCTTCGGCGGGCTCGGTTATGCGGAACGCGAAGCCTCGCTGCGCGCGAAGCTGTTCTACTGGCAGCAGATCGGCTATTACGCGATCGGCATGGAAGATCCGGTCGAATATCGCGAACAGAATCTCGAGTTCTTCCACCAGGTGCTCGGCGGCGCGAAATATCTCGACGCGCTGAAAGCCGCCGACAA
>DASSVA010000083.1:0-8303 GCA_035706385.1 Solimonas sp.
AGCATCCGCGCGCGTATCTCGAACACGCCGGCAGCGCGCAGGCGGTTCAGGAAGACCGCGCGGTCGGCGTCACCGAGCTGCCGTTCGAATTCCTGATGAACGCGCTGCGCCTCAACGACGGTTTCGCGATCGGCGATTACCGCGCGCGAACCGGCCTCGAATGGTCGGCGCTGCCGGCGGCGAAGACCGCCCGCGAGCGCGGCCTGATCGTCGAACACGAAGGCCGCGTGCGGCCGACCGAGCTCGGCCATCGCCATCTCAACGGCCTGCTGACATTATTCCTTTAAGCGCGCCGTCAGCCCGGCGCGCGCGCAATGGAGCCCGGTGCGACGGCGGGGAATTTGGATGCTCGAAGAAGTCACGGTGACCTGTCCGAGCTGCTGGGAAGCGATCACGCTCGACGTCGACCTGTCGGCCGGCGACGCGCAGGTCTACAGCGAGGACTGCCCGGTCTGCTGCCGGCCGATGACAGTCCGCGTCGCGGTCGGCGACGACGGTCGCGGCTGCGAGGTCGCGGTCGAAGCGGAAAGCGATTAGGAGCGAAGCGATGGATGAAGTCAGCGAAATGACGGTCGCCGCCGCCGGCGCCGCGATGCCGGCGGTGCGTTACGTCGGCTTCTGGGCGCGGGTGTTCGCGAGCATCGTCGATTCGATCGTCGTGCTGTTCGCGCTGGTGCCGATCGCGATCGTGCTGAAACTGGCCGGCATCGGCGTCGCCGACGGCGATCCGTACGCGCAGACCATCGTCCAGCTGATGACCGGCGCGGTGATCGTGCTGTTCTGGATCGCGCGGATGGCGACGCCCGGCAAGATGATCATCGACGCGGTGATCGTCGACGCGAAGACGTTCGGCAAACCGGGCTGGCGGCAGTACGTCGGCCGCTATCTCGCGTATTTCGTGTCGATCATCCCGCTGTGCCTCGGCCTGATCTGGGTCGCATTCGACCGCCGCAAGCAGGGCTGGCACGACAAGCTCGCCGGCACGGTCGTCGTGCGCCGGCCGGCGTCGCTGCCGGCGCCGCGGATCTGACGGCTTGCGACAGCCGACCCGCTTCATTACAATTCGCGCCCTTTCGCGCTTTTCCGTACACAGGTTTCCCATGAAAGACGGCATCCACCCCGAATATCGCCCGGTCGCGTTCAAGGACGGTTCGGCAGATCACGTGTTCATCATCCGTTCGACGGTGAAGACCAAGGAAAAGCTGACGGTCGACGGCGTCGAGTATCCGGCCGTGCTGCTCGATACCTCGAGCGTCTCGCACCCGTTCTACACCGGCAAGCAGAAAGTCATCGACACCGGCGGCCGCGTCGGCAAGTTCAAGGCGCGCTACGGCGCCAAGAAGTAAGGTCCGCATCGCTGCACCCCCGAAGCCGCGCCTTTCGCGCGGCTTCGTCGTTTCCGGGCCCGGCTTGGCTGCAGCGCCAATCGCGGCACGAGGCAGCGGCCCTGTCGCGGCGTCCGGCGGCTCGCGACAATGCGGGCCCATTTTTCCGCACGCAGCGACGCGCGCTGCGCCGATCATGAACGCACCGGTTCCGCCCGCCGCGTCGACCGCACAGGCCGCGCTCGACTATCACGAGTTTCCGACGCCCGGAAAACTCGGCATCGCCATCACCAAGCCGGTCGAAGGGCCTGAAGACCTGTCGCTCGCGTACAGCCCCGGCGTCGCCGAGCCGGTACGGGCGATCCAGGCCGATCCCGCCGCCGCGTACCGCTATACCGCGAAAGGCAACCTCGTCGCGGTGATCTCGAACGGCACCGCGGTGCTCGGCCTCGGCGACTGCGGCGCGCTGGCCGGCAAGCCGGTGATGGAAGGCAAGGCCGTGCTGTTCAAGAAGTTCGCCGACATCGACGTGTTCGACATCGAGGTCGACGCAAAGGACCCGCGCGACTTCATCGACACCGTCGCGCGCATCAGCCCGACGTTCGGCGGCATCAATCTCGAAGACATCGCCGCGCCGGCCTGCTTCGAGATCGAGCGGGCGCTCGTCGAGCGCTGCGACATCCCGGTGTTCCACGACGATCAGCACGGCACCGCGATCGTGCTGTGCGCCGGCCTGCTCAATGCGCTCGAACTGCAAGGCAAGAAGATCGCCGACGCGCGCATCGTCTGCCTCGGCGCCGGCGCCGCCGGCATCGCGTCGATGCGCCTCGCGCTCGATCTCGGCGCGCGCCGCGAGAACCTGCTGCTGGTCGACCGCAAGGGCGTGATCCATACCGGCCGCGACGACTGCGCGACGCTGAACGCCGAGAAGCGCGAGTTCGCGGCCGAGCCGTCCGAGCGGCGCACGCTGGCCGGCGCGCTGGCCGGCGCCGACGTGTTCATCGGCCTGTCCGGACCGGACCTCGTCCGCGACGAGTGGCTGATGCTGATGAACGAGCGGCCGATCGTGTTCGCGCTGTCGAACCCGGTGCCGGAGATCCTGCCGGAGGTGGCACTGAAAGTGCGTCGCGACCTGATCATGGCGACCGGCCGCAGCGACTACCCGAACCAGGTCAACAACGTACTGTGCTTCCCGTTCCTGTTCCGCGGCGCGCTCGACGTGCGCGCGCGCATCATCAACCGCGAAATGAAGATCGCGGCGGTCCAGGCGCTCGCCGAGCTGACGCGCGCACCGGTGCCGGCGGAAGTGCTGGCCGCTTATGGGTTAAAATCCTTGCCGTTCGGTCCGGAATACATCATCCCCAAGCCGCTCGACCCCCGATTGCGCGACGTGGTCGCGCCGGCCGTCGCCCGCGCGGCCGTCGCCAGCGGCGTCGCGCGGCTGCCGTATCCGCCACCGTCCCGATTACACACTGCTTGAAGAAAAGATGAGGTCATCATGAGCACGCCTAGCTTCAGTCTGGTCAACAACGACAATGGCGAGAAGATCGATCTGCCGGCCATCAGCGGCACGCTCGGCCCGGTTGGCCTCGACGTCGGCAAGGTCTACGGCAAGGCCGGCGTGTTCACCTACGACCCCGGCTTTTCGTCGACCTGCTCGACGCAGTCGGCGATCACCTACATCGACGGCGACCAGGGCGTGCTGCTGTACCGCGGCTATCCGGTCGCGCAGCTCGCCGAGCATTGCTCGTTCATCGAAGTCGCCTATCTGGTGCTGAATGGCGAGCTGCCGAACGCGACGCAGTTGCAGTCGTTCGACCAGAGCATCCGCAAGCACACGATGATCAACGAGTCGCTGAAGAGCTTCTTCAACGGCTTCCGCTACGACGCGCATCCGATGGCGATGCTGACCGGTGTCGTCGGTTCGCTGTCCGGCTTCTACCACGACACCACCAACAACAAGGATCCGCGTCACCGCGAGATCTTCGCGCATCGCATGATCGCCAAGATCCCGACGATCGCGGCGGCGGCCTACAAGCGCTATTACGGCCAGCCGTTCATGTATCCGCAGAACCATCTCGACTACTGCAGCAACCTGCTGCATATGATGTTCGCGGTGCCGGCCGAGCCGTATCACGTCGATCCGGTCGCCGCCAAGGCGCTCGACGTGCTGTTCATCCTGCATGCCGACCACGAGCAGAACGCGTCGACCTCGACGGTGCGCATGGCCGGTTCGACCGGCACCAATCCGTACGCCGCGATCGCCTCCGGCATCGCCGCGCTGTGGGGCCCGGCGCACGGCGGCGCCAACGAAGCGGTGCTGAAGATGCTCGAAGAGATCGGCGACGTGAAGCACGTGCCGGCGTTCATGCAGAAGGTCAAGGACAAGGCCGAAGGCGTGCGCCTGATGGGCTTCGGCCACCGCGTCTACAAGAACTTCGATCCGCGCGCGACGATCATCCGCGACCAGTGCCACAAAGTGCTCAAGCATCTCGGCAAGGACAACGATCCGCAGCTCGAACTCGCGCTCAAGCTCGAAGAGATCGCGCTGTCCGACGACTACTTCAAGAGCCGCTCGCTGTATCCGAACGTCGACTTCTACTCGGGCATCATCTACCGGGCGCTCGGCATTCCGGTCAACATGTTCACGCCGATGTTCGCGATCGCGCGCACGGTCGGCTGGGTCGCGCACTGGATCGAGATGGTGTCCGATCCGACGCTGCGCATCGCGCGGCCGCGCCAGGTCTACACCGGCGCCGGCGAACGCAACGTCAGCGCGCTCGACAAGCGCTAGCCGCAAACCGCAGCGATGAAAAAGCCCTCCCGCACGGAGGGCTTTTTCGTTGGCGACGGCGGCGTTTCACTCGCCGGCGTTCACCGCCGCCGGCCGCCGTTGACGCTGGCGATGACGCCAGGCCGTCAGCAGCAGCGAGGTGAACGTCGCGACCAGCACGAGACTTTCCTGCCAGCTGTCGAGCGGCGTGTCGTCGCTGACGATCAGGCCGAGGCTCAGCAGCACCAGCAGCAGGTGCATCGTGAACACCGACAGCGACGCGCGGCCGAGCAGCGCGAAGCAACGCAGGCCGCGGAACAGCATCGGCGCGAGCCACGCGCCGCTGATCGCCAGCATCGCGAAGTCGACGATGCGCAGCGGCCGCAACAGGGTCTTGCCGAACAGCAGCGGCTGCACGCGATCGGGCCAGATGCCGCCGATGCCGTGATACCACGCCAGGAACGCCAGCGCGCAGACCAGCGCCGCGCCGCGCATCAACGGCGACAGCCGCAGCGCCGCGTGCTGGCGCGGATCGCTGCCGGCGGCACCGATCCACAAGCCGGCGGTCCACAGCAGCTGCCACGCGAACCAGTCGAACGTGCCGAGCGCCTGCTCGGGAATCGTCGGCACGTGCGTGCCGGTCGCCGCATTGAACGCCGCCAGCAGCAGGCTGCGGCCGCGCAGCTGCGCGAACAGCCAGACCAGCGCCGACAGCCACAGCAGGCGCGTCCATCCTTCGCGCTGCGCGGCGCCGAGCAGCCACGGCGTGGCGATGACGAAGACGATGTACATCGGCAGGATGTCGAGCAGCGGCGGCTGGTAGACGAGCAGCGGCGCCGCCCACAACGCGACCGCCGGCTGCGCGAAATAGAAATCGAGCAGGTTGTACAGCGCCGGCCGCTGGCCGTAGACGCCGATCGCGGCGATCACCGTGAACGCGAACAGCAGCAGGCCCAGATGCCAGAGGTAAAGGCGGCGCGCGCGCAGCAACAGGCTGCTGCGCACCGCGCGGTGCTGTCCGCCGGCGAGCTTGCGCGCATAGATCGCGCCGGTCAGGAACGCCGACAGGAACACGAAGCCTTCGGCGGCCGAGACGAAGCCGAACACCTGGCTGCTGTACACGGAAAGCCGTGTCGGCAGATGGGTCAGCGTCATCAGCACCAGCAGCAGGCCGCGCAGTGCGTCGAGTTCGAGTTTTCGGTTCACGGATCGGCAGCGGGTCGGCGGAAGCCGGCAAACCTAGTGTCATGAGTCAGAAATTCGCACGCGAATTCGCCGGTCTTTTTCGCGCCTGACTGCGTTGCTCCGCCTCGCCATAGCAACGGCTATGCCTCGTTGTCGCGCCTTGCCAGACACGAAAAATCCTCGGCAACTTCATCATGGAATCTCTGACTCACGACACTAACGACGCGGACGCGTTCCGGCAAGCCGGCGGCGGCTTTTTACCGCGGCCCGGCGCGATTGTTTAGAATTGCGGCCCCGTTTTGCGGTACCGCCCCTCTCAATCGCGGAGTGTCCTTATGAAGAAGCCCGTCAAGGTCGCCATCACCGGCGCCGCCGGCCAGATCGCCTACTCGCTCATTTTCCGTGTCGCCAGCGGCTCGATGCTCGGCCCGGACCAGCCGGTGATCCTGCAGCTGCTCGACATTCCCGACGCGATCGAGAAGCTCAAGGGCACGGTGATGGAGATCGACGACTGCGCGTTCCCGCTGGTCACCGAGACGATCGCCTCGGCCGATCCGATGGAAGCGTTCGACGGTACCGATTACGCGTTGCTGGTCGGCGCGCGTCCGCGCGGCCCCGGCATGGAACGCAAGGACCTGCTCGAAGCCAACGCCAAGATCTTCTCGGTGCAGGGCAAGGCGCTGTCCGAGAAAGCCAGCCGCGACGTCAAGGTGCTGGTCGTCGGCAACCCGGCCAACACCAATGCGCTGATCGCGCAGAGCAACGCCAAAAAGCTCGATCCGAAGCAGTTCACCGCGATGGTCCGTCTCGATCACAACCGCGCGCTGTCGCAGCTCGCCGCCAAGACCGGCACGAAGACCACCGACATCAGCAAGATGATCATCTGGGGCAACCACTCGGCGACCCAGTATCCGGACATCACGCACGCGCTGGTCGGCGACAAGGCCGCGGTCAACCTCGTCGATCAAACCTGGGTCGAAAAGGACTTCATCCCGGTCGTGCAGCAGCGCGGCGCGGCGATCATCAAGGCGCGCGGCCTGTCGTCGGCCGCGTCGGCCGCGTCGGCCGCCGTCGACCACATGCGCGACTGGGCGCTGGGCACCAACGGCAAGTGGGTCAGCATGGGCATCCCGTCGGACGGCTCGTACGGCATCAAGCCGGGCATCGTCTACGGCTATCCGGTGACCTGCGCGAACGGCAAATACGAAATCGTCCAGGGCCTGTCGGTCACCGAGTTCTCGCGCTCGCGGATGGACGCGACCGAGCAGGAACTGCGCGAAGAGCGCGCCGCGATCGAAGAGCTGCTGAAGTAGCGTCGCGAGCCACCCGGCGAGGGTCCCGCGTCAGCGCGGGATCGCCGGCAAGGCGGATCGACGCCGATCGGGTGACGCACTCCGCTAGCGCCATCCGCCGGTGATCGAAAAAGGCCGCCCTCGGGCGGCCTTTTTGCTTCCTGCAGGAGCGCCCCATGGGCGCGACCTGTTTGCATGGAACGGCCGGAGTCGCGCCCATGGGCGCTCCTGCAAACACCGCGACCCTGCTATTTTCAGCGAATGGAGCTCTACCACTTCGAGGACGGCAAGCGGCCGCGCCAGCTCGCGGACGGTGAAGCGCTGCCGCAGACCGGTTACGTCTGGGCCGATTTCCGGCGCGAGGATGCGGCGAACTGGGCGTGCTGGGCCGAGCCGATCGTGCACAGCGCGATCGACCAGCAGCACATCGACGACAGCCTGAATCCGAACCATCCGTCGTTCTTCGACGGCACGCCGGATTACGACATGGTCGTCTTCCAGGGTCTCGGCCCGCGCGACGCGCCGTTCCCGATGGAAACGCGCACGACCGCGTTCTTCATCTTCAAGCGCGTGCTGGTGACGATCTGCGCGCAGGACAGCCTCAGCGTGCAGCGCGTGCGCGCGCGGCTGTTCGACGCCAAGCTCAAGCCGCCGGGCTCGCCGATGCTGCTCGCGCATCTGATGATCGACACGATGATCGACCGCTTCCTGGCGATCCGCGAACCGATGGCGGCGCTGCTGACCGACTTGCAGGACGATCTGCTCGACCCGCGAACCTCGTCGACCAACTGGCGCGTGCTGCTCGAAAACCGCAAACAGGTGCGGCGTCTCGAAGCACTGTCGGAAAGCCAGCTCGAAGCGCTCGACGCGTGGCGGCGCGGTTCCAGTTTCGAATGGAACCGGACGATGGACGTGCGCGTGCGCGACGTCGTCGAGCACGCGACGCGCGTGCTCAACTACGCGAGCGGCCAGGAGCGCGACATCGAGGCGGCGATCCAGCTGCATTTCGCATCGGTCGCGCATCGCACCAACAAGGTCATGCAGGTGCTGACCGTGCTGTCGGCGATCTTCTTCCCGCTGACGCTGATCGTCGGCATCTACGGCATGAACTTCGACAACATGCCGGAGCTGCACTGGCATTACGGCTATTACTACGCGCTCGGCCTGCTCGCGGCGATCGGCGGCTCGCTGTACTGGTATTTCCGCAGCCGCAAGTTCTTCTAGTCCACCGGATCGCTGAATTTGCCGAAGCCGTTCGCCCCGAGCGCCGCACGCACAGCGTGCGGTGTATCGAGGGGCCCATCCGGTCGGCAGATGTCCCTCGATACGTTTCGGCTTACGCCGAAACACTCGGGACGAACGGTCGCGATCGAGACAAACGCCCCGGGGCGCCGGCCTATTGATACATCTGGCCGCCACGCTGCAGCCAGCCGTCGGCGTGACGCCGGTCGGGATCGCGATGCGTCCAGTGCACGACGCCACCGTCCTCGTTCCACGCGTATTCACCGCTGAACGTGATGAAGTCGCCTTCGGCGAGTCCGTCGATGCGCGGCGCCAGATCGATGTTGTGCGCGACGAGCACGGTCTGGCCGGAATCGAGACGCAGGATGAAACGCTGGTGGCGGCTGCCCTGGCGATCGTCGGGCAGCACCGCGATCACGCGTCCGCCGCCCTGCACCTGCAGACGATCGCTGTGCCGTGCGTAGGCATCGGCGAGGATCTGGTCGG
>DASSVA010000084.1:0-5387 GCA_035706385.1 Solimonas sp.
GGCGCCGTAGACCTTGCGCCGCGAGACGTCGACGATCGGCTGGAAGAACGGCACGAACTGCCCCTGGCGCAGCCCGTTGCGGATCTGCTCGGTCAGCGCCAGATGCCGGCGCAAACGGTGCGTATGGCCGCGCTCGCCGAAACGCAGGTGGCCGGGGCCTTCACTGCTCGCCACGCGCTGCGCTTCCATGCAGACGTTGACGTATTCGTCCGGATCGCGCGCATCGTCCGGATAGATCGCGCCGCCGGCGCTGGCGGCGAGCAGGAAGCGCTGGCCATCGACTTCGACCGGGTATGCCAGGCGCTGCAGGATTTCGGCGGCGATGCGCTTGAGGTCGACGCGCGTCACCGCTTCGCTGTTGCCGCGGTCGATCAGCACGGCGAGCTTTTCGGCGTCGATGCGGAACACCTGCGTCGGCAGCACGTCGAGTTCGGCGAGCCGCTCGCCGGCGGCGCGCATCGCCGCTTCCGCGAGCCGGCCGCCGAAGCCGCTGCGGATCGCGACGTAGGTCTCGATGCCGAGCAGCAGCAGGCCGTGCGTGCCGTCGATCGGCCGCAGCCGCCGCACTTCGCGCAGTTCCGCTTCGAGGCTGTTGCGGTTCGGCAGCTTGCTGCCCGGATCGATGTAGGCGATGCGGCGGATGTGCTCGGCCTGCGCCTGGATGCGGCGCATCGCGCGCACGATGTCGCCGAACTCGTCTTCGGTCTCGACGACTTTGCCGGTCGGCTCGCGGCCGGTCAGCACCGCGTTGAGGCTGCCGGTCACCGCGCCGAGCGGCCGCAGCAGGCGGCGGTATGCGAACACCGACAGCGTCAGCGACAGCGCCAGTGCGCCGAGCACCGCGCCGAGCGCGATCACCAGCCGGCGCCGCAGCCGCGCGAATTCGCTCGTGGTGTCGCGCAGTCCCTGGCTGTTGTCGCGTTCGAGCTGACCGGACAGCTGCTGCATCGCGCGGCCTTCGAGATCGCGCGCGACGGCGACGATCGCCGCGGCGCGCGCGGCGTCGATCGGCGGCGCGAGCAGCGCATCGAAATCGGCGTCGCGCGTCGTGATGAAGTTGCGCAGGCTAGCGACATCGGCGTCGTCGCGCACCGGCAGGAACGCCAGCTGGTTGCGGACCGCCGCGCGCGCCGACTGCAGGCGGGCGACCGCCGCCGCCGGGTCGCGGCCGGCATCGACCGCCTGCCGGATCGCGGCCGCGTCGCGCGGCATCTCGACCAGGCCGCGCTGCATGACGATCGACATCGAGATGCGGTTCGTGCGGCCGAGCAGGTCCGACTCGAGGTCGCGGTCGACATCGAGCGATGGCGCGATCACCAGTCCGGCCAGCACGATGGCGAGGTTGACCAGGACCATGACCGCCAGCAGTTTTGTGCGAACGCTCATCCGATCCGTTGAGCCCGTTTTTGTCCTTTTCAGGCACCTTGCCTGATTGTAGGCCACAGAAAAAGGCCCGCCTTGCGCGATGGTTACTATTCTTTACAAAGCGCAGCGCATCATTGCAGAGCCCGGCCGTATAACGTGTCCGTCACATCCTGTGGCTTTCGCAACCGGAGTCCGAACATGAAACTTTCACTGAAACGCATCGCACCGGCCGCCGCGCTGGCCGCCATGCTGGCCGCCGCCGGCGTCCAGGCCGCCACGCCGCAAGCTGCGGCAACCACCGCGCAGCCGGCCGCCAGCCAGGCGCCGGCCGACGACGATCGCGGCCCGCCGCCGCCGGATCATCGCGGCCCCTGGGGTCACCGCTTCGGCGGCCACGGCCACATGCATCGCGCCGGCATGCACGGCTCGCCGCTGATGCACGAGCTGCGCCGGCTCGACCTCAGCGACGCGCAGAGCGACGCGGTCGACGCGATCAGGGTCAAGCATCACGCCGAACAGCGCGAGCTGTTCAAGCGCCGCCGCGATCTGCGGCGCAGCTTCGCGAAGCTCGACCCGACCGCGAAGGACTACGCCAGCCAGAGCGGCAAGCTCGCCGACCAGACCGGCAAGGTCGCGCACGATGAAGTCGTGCTGCGCACGAAGATCGCGGCCGAGCTGATCGCGACGCTGACGCCGGAGCAGGTCACGCAGCTGAAGGCCGATCGCGCCGAACGGCAGGCGCGCCGCGAGCAGCGCCGTCGCGCGCCGCCGCCGGATGCGGCCGGCTGATTTCCGTGTCGCGCAGCGTCACAGCGGAGCGTCCTCGCGGCGCTCCGCTTTTTTCGTGCCGGCGCTACGCGAAGCGCGTGCGGCTGCGTAAAGTGATGCCATGAATTCCGAATCCGAAAAAATCCAGGTCCTGCTCGCCGACGACGACGTCGGCTTCTGCGAACTGCTCGGCGAATATCTGCGCAACCAGGGCTTCGACGTCAGCGCCGTGCACGATGGCCTTGCCGCGATCGAACAGGCCGAGCGCGGCATCTACGACGTGATGGTGCTCGACGTGATGATGCCGAAGGCCGACGGCTTCCGCGTGCTCGAAAAGCTGCGCGCCAACCAGCGCATCCCGGTCGTCATGCTGACCGCGCGCGGCGAGGACATCGACCGCATCGTCGGCCTCGAACTCGGCGCCGACGACTACGTCTCCAAACCGTGCAATCCGCGCGAGCTGGCGGCGCGGCTGCGCGCCGTACTGCGCCGCTCGCAGCCGAACAGCGCCGAGCAGACGCCGCTGCGCTGCGGCGACGTCGAGCTGCTGCCGGGCTCGCGCAGCGTGCGGCTGAACGGCCGCGCGATCGAACTGACCGGCGCCGAATTCGACGTGCTGCGCACGCTGATCGAGGACGCCGGCCAGGTCGTCGCCAAGGAAGACCTGTCGCGGCGCGCACTGAACCGCCGGCTCGGCGCGTTCGACCGCTCGATCGACATGCACATCAGCCGCCTGCGCCAGAAGCTCGGCCCGCATCCGGACGGCGCGCCGCGCGTGCGCTCGGTGCGCAATCGCGGCTATCTGTACGTCGCCGCGGAATAGGCCGACATGCGCCTGCGCACGCGGCTGGTGCTGTGGTTCGTCACGGCGATCGTCGTCACCGTGCTGATGAGCTTCACGCTCGGCTCGCAGGTCTGGCGGCTGTTCTACAGCGATTACGACGCCAGCCACGATGCGCATGCCGCCGTGCAGGTCTGGCAGCAGCAAGGCGACCGCGCGCTCGGCCGCTGGCTGCGCGCGCAGCGGCACGACGACGGCATCATCCGGCTGCTGCTCGACGAGAACGGCGAATCGCTCGGCGGCCGCGACGGCCCGCCGCCGCCGCGTCTGCGCGAAGCGATCGCCGCCGCCGAAGCCGGCAACCGCATCGTGCAGTTGCCGGGCGGCGGCCGCTTGCGCACGTCGATCGTCGTCAGCGACGACGGCCGCCGACTGCGCTGGGTCGCCGTGCTGCCGCCGCCGCGCGGTCCCGACGCACGCCGCATCGACACGCTGTTGCTGCTGGCGATCGGCGTGATCGTCGTCAGCTTCGCGGCGTGGCTGATCGCGCGCCGCATCACACAACCGATCGCCGCGCTGCAGGCCGCCAGCCGCGCCGTCGCCGCAGGCAAACTTGACGTGCGCGTGCCGGACGCGACGAGTGCGCGCGGCGACGAGATCGGCGCGCTCGCGCGCGACTTCAATCACATGGCCGAACGCCTGCAGCGGCTGCTCGATTCGCAACAACAACTGCTGCGCGACATCTCGCACGAACTGCGCTCGCCGCTCGCGCGGCTGCGCATCGCCACCGAACTCGCGCGCGACACGCAGGCCGTCGCGCAGTTCGATCGCATCGAGCAGGAAGCCGACAAACTCGAAGACATGATCGCCAAGCTGCTGCTGATCGCCCGTCTCGAACATCGCGAGACGCCGCTCGAAAACGAAGTGTTCGCGCTCGACGAAATCGTCGAATCGGTCTGCGAAGACGCCGGCTTCGAAGCGCAGGCGCGCGGCATCACCGTGCAAACCGAACTCGCCGCCGACCTGCACGTCCGCGGCCAGCCGGCGCTGCTGCACAGCGCGATCGAGAACGTCGTCCGCAACGCCGTGCGCTATACCGGCGACAACAGCGCCGTCACCGTGCGCCTCGTCGCACGCGGCGCGCATGGCGTCGTCGAAGTCGAGGATCGCGGCCCCGGCATTCCGCAGGATCGCCTCGAAGCCGTGTTCCAGCCGTTCGTCCGCATCTCCGAAGCGCGCGACCGCGCAAGTGGCGGCTATGGTCTGGGCCTTGCGATCGCGCGCCGCGTCATCGACGCCAGCGGCGGCACCATCCGCGCCCGCAACCGCGACGGCGGCGGCCTGCAAGTCAGCATCGAACTGCCGCTCGCGCGCGCCTGAACCCGCGCCGCGCTTCGATTAAGATGACGCCCCGCCGTACGGGCCTATAGCTCAATTGGTCAGAGCAGAAGACTCATAATCTTTTGGTTGCAGGTTCAAGTCCTGCTGGGCCCACCAAGCGTTCTGCGCAAAGCCGGACGAAAAGAACTCGGCCTTGTTTTCTCAGACCTTCACCGCTTTCATTTCCAGCACGTCGCTGATCGCGGCGCCGTCCCAGACATATTGATAGTGCCGGGTCTGGACGTGCGGCAAGACGATGTCCGGATAGAACGCGGCGACGCATTCGCCGCCGGGGTTGCGGACGCTGCGGTAGACGATGCCGTCCGATCCTTCGGCGCGCAGGGCATGCGCGAGTGCGCGACTGGCGACGTAGCTGTCCGGATCGTGCTCCGTCCGGTATCCGCGCCGCAGGTCGTGCAGCGATCCGCGGATGCCGGTTTTGTAGCAGCGCATTTCCACGCGCAGCGGCGGCTCGCGGGTACAGGCGAGGAAGCGCGCGCGGTGATATACCGTTTCGCGGATTGCCGTGACTTCTTCGTGCGCGGCGTAGAGCACGCCGTACGTGCCGTCGCTGAAGCGCGATCCTTCCGCGTTCAGATGAGTGAACGCCGCCATGATCGGCGTCGCGCCGGCGCCCGTGATTCTTCTGTTGCGCGCCACGAGATCGAGTTGCCCGAGTTCATCGCGCAGCCTTGGATTCGTCAGCCCTTCGATTTCCGCGATCGCGTCGAGATCGTCGGCATCGGCGACGCGGTCGAACAATCCCACCGGCGGAAACCGGCTCGGCACGATCCGCCATGCCGGCCGCCAGTCGATCGGCGTGATCGGCGGACGCCTGGCTTTAGCCACCGCGCTGCGCGTCCAGATACGAGCGGACGACGAACAGGTCGGCGACGTTGCCCGACAGCATGCGATCAAGCGCCGAGCGGCCGGCGAACAGCGGCGCGTCGTTCGGCCGCCTGACCCACTCGTCGGCGCGTTCCGCTTGCGGAAACAGGATCTGCAACGCCTTGTAGATGCCGAGGACGTAGCTGATGCGCTCCATCACGTCGCGGCTCAGCGAACCGGCTTTCTGCTTTTTCCAGAGAAAGAA
>DASSVA010000085.1:0-3506 GCA_035706385.1 Solimonas sp.
GCGGCGCAAACCGCGCGTGAAGTCCACCGGACTTCACGCAAACCTGCGGTTTACGCCCCCCAGAGATGCATGCCGTATTTCCAGTAGCCCTGCACGTTGTTGAGCCGCGCGTCCTGCTCGGCCGGCATCGGCAGCACTTCGCCTTCGAGCAGCGGCTGCAGGAACGGCGCCAGCGTCGCGCCGCCGCCGCCGGTGACGACGATGGCGTCGATGTCCCAGTCGTCGGCCCACAGGCGATTCACTTCCTGGGCAATGCGGCCGGCCAGCTGCTGGAAGGCCGCCTTGACGATGCCGGTGAGATCGTAGCTCTTGCCCTTGATCTTGATCGTGCCCTTGCTGACGCCGTCGTAGAGCCGGTACAGCTCGATGCTGACGCCGCTCTTCTCGTGCAGCACGTTGGCGATCGCCTGGTAGGCCGCCGATATGCCGGCGTCCGAGCTCTGCGAGCCGCGCTCCGAATAGCGCGTCCTGTCGCTGATCGTGTAGTCGGCGGTGCGAAAACCGATGTCGATGATGCCGATCTTCTCGCTGATGAAGCGCTGGCTGGCGGCCTTGCCGATGTCGTTGAGCATCAGATTGAACATCGAACCGAACGGCTGCGGCACGACGCGCACGCGTTCGATGTTGAGCGTCTTTTCCTCACGCTCGCCGTTGGCCTTGACGACGGTCAGCGCATGCCGGGTCTGCAGCATCGCGGTCAGCGCGTCGCGGTGCTTGCGGAAGAAGCTGATCGGCAGGCCGGTGACGAGCCGCACCGGCTCGCCGTTGTCGGCGAACGGCGTCAGCGCGGCGAGCGCCAGCGTCTTCGCGTATTTGGCGAGGAACTGCGTCTGGTCGAGCGTGAAGCCGCGGCCGCGCGACTGCGCTTCGGCGAGTTCGCCGATGAAATAGCTGTCGTTGCCGATGATGAAATGCCGCGGGTGCGTCGCCGCGCCGGGCAGCAGGCTTTCGCCGAACTGGACCTCGGTCGCCTCGCCGACGATCGACTTGAAGACCTGCGACTGGCGGCCGTCGCTCGCTTTGGTATAGCCGAAGCCGATGTCTGCGCCCAGAACTTTCACGTACTGCTCCCTGCGTGGTCGGGCCCGTGCCCGGGCGCCAGTGCGGCCGAATCAATAGCACGCGGTTTTCGAAAAGACAAAACAGGCCCTAGGGCAGCGTATCGCCGTCGACGTCCGCGCGGTGTTCGAGGAAATTGATGACGGTGCCGGCCGGATCGAGAATCGCGAACGAGCGCTCGCCGTTCGCCGACTGGCGCATCGGCCCGAGCGGCGCGAGGCCGCGTTCGATCAGCGCGTCGTAATCGTCCTGCACGTTCGTGCTTTCGATCGCGATGCACAGGCCGCGCGTCGTCGTCGTGTGCTGGAATACCGGCAGCCGCGTGTCCTGGTGCGGCTTGATGAAGCCCAGTTCCCAGCCGCGGAAACGGATGTGCGCGTACCAGTCGGCGCGAAACACGATGCGCGCCGAGAACGCGCGGCGATAGAAATCGCAGCAGGCCTGGATTTCCGGCGTCGTGACGATCGCGTACACGCCCTGCATGTGCGCGCCCGTCCGCGCGGTGTCGCGCGCGCCGGCCTGATCCCCGTCGGTCGGATGAGTGGTCTTCTTCACGAATGTCCCCGCGCGCCGCCAGCGGCGGGCGCCGCGCTTACAATACACCGATGAAGCTGCACTTCACCAAGATGCACGGCGCCGGCAACGATTTCGTCGTGATCGACGCGACCGCGCGCCGTTTCCGGCCGGAGCCGGGCCTGCTCGAACGGCTGAGCGACCGCCGCTTCGGCGTCGGCTGTGACCAGATCCTGGTCGTCGAGCCGCCGTCGACGCCGGACGTCGACTTCGATTACCGGATCTTCAATGCCGACGGCAGCGAGGTCGGGCAGTGCGGCAACGGCTCGCGCGCGCTGGCGCGCTTCGTCCGCGAGCGCGGCCTGTCGGACAAGACGACGATCCGCGTGCGCACGCAGACCGGCGTGCTCGAACTGTGCCACGTCGACGGCGACCGTTATCGCGTCGACATGGGCGTGCCGCGGCTGGATCCGGCGGACGTGCCATTCACCGCGGCGGCGCGCGCCGAGCGCTACACGCTGACGCTGGCGCAGGGCGCGCCGCTGGAAATCGGCGTCGCCAGCATGGGCAATCCGCACGCGGTGATCGCCGTCGCCGACGTCGACAGCGCGCCGGTCGCGACGCTCGGCGCGGCGCTGCAAAGCCACCCGGCGTTTCCGCAGAGCGTCAACGTCGGCTTCCTGCAGGTCGTCGATCCGGCGCATGCGCGGCTGCGCGTCTACGAGCGCGGTGCCGGCGAGACGCTGGCCTGCGGCAGCGGCGCGTGCGCGGCGGTCGTCGTTGGCCGGCTCTGGGGCCAACTCGGCGCGGCGGTCGACGTGCAGGTTCGCGGCGGGCAGCTTACGATCGAGTGGGCAGGCGAAGGGCAGCCGGTCTTGATGACCGGACCGGCAGTCACCGTCTTCGAGGGGGACATCGAATGGCCGAACTGAATACACAAAGCAAAGAGCCTGCGGCGCCGAAGCTCAACGAGCGCGAAATCGTCGCCTACCTGAAGGCGCATTCCGACTTTCTCGCGCGCCATCCGGACCTGCTCGAAGCGATCGAACTGAAGCACCGCAGCGGCTCGGCGGTTTCGCTGATCGAAAAACAGGTCGAACTGCTGCGCGCCAAGGCGCAGCGGCTCGAAGACCGGCTCGAACGCCTGCTCGATGCGGCGCGCGACAACGAGCGCCGCCAGGACAACGTCCATCGCCTCGCGCGCACGCTGATCCGCGCGCCGTCGCTGGCCGGTGTCGCCGTCGGCCTCGCCAAATGCATGCGCGAGGATTTCGATATCGACGCCGCGCTGATCGGCATCGGCGAGACGCATTACAAGCGCCACGACATCGACGGCATCGTGCCGATCGACGCCAAGGGCAAGCTCGCCGCGGCGCTCGAGGATTTCTTCCGCACGCGGCTGATCGAATGCGGACCGATCGAAACGGCGAAGGCGAAGCTGCTGTTTCCGAAAGCCGACGACATCCGCTCGGCGGCGATCGTGCCGCTGGAAAAGGAGAAAAGCCTCGGCTTCGTCGCGCTCGGCTCGCGCGATCCGGAGCGCTTCGCGCCGCGCCAGGGAAAATTATTCCTCGAACTGACCGCGGATCTCGTCGCGGCCGCGGTGCGCGCACGCACGTGAGCGCAGCGGCGACGCCTGCTCTGCCGGTCGCCGGTTATCTCGACTATCTGCGCGACGAGAAACGCTATTCGCCGCACACCATCGCCGCGGCGCGGCGCGACCTGCAGCAGTTCGCGGACTATTGCGCGGCGGCGCGCGTCGTCCGGCCCGAACAGATCGATTCGCATCTGATCCGCGACTGGCTCGGCCGCCAGCGCCGTGCCGGCCGCGAACCGGCGACGCTGCATCGTTATCTGTCGACCTTGCGCGGATGGTTCCGTTACCTGTTGCGCGAACAGCGCGTGCAGGCCAATCCGGCGGTCGCCGTGCGCGC
>DASSVA010000086.1:0-7586 GCA_035706385.1 Solimonas sp.
CACGCTGTGCATGTAGTCGCGTTCGGCGCCGTCGAGCGGAATGTCGTAGATGAAGAAGCGCAGCGCGACCGGCGCGTACATCGCGTCGGCGATGCCGAACTTGCCGAACAGCCATTCGCCGTCACTGCCGAAGCGGCGGCGCGCATCGCGCCAGATCTGGCGCACGCGCTTGATGTCGCCTTCGGCGGCGACCGAGATCGAAGTCCGTTGCGGTTCGCGGCAGGCGTTGAACGGCAGTTCGCGGCGCAGGTCGGCGAAACCGGCATGCATCTCGTGCGAAATCGCGCGCGCCATCGCGCGTGCGGCCGGATGCAGCGGCCAGGCGCGCGGCAATGCGCAGGTCTCGGCGACGTATTCGCAGATCGCCAGCGATTCCCAGACGCGGATCTCGCCGTCGACCAGCGCCGGCACGCGGCCGCTCGGCGAATGCGTGAGGATGCGCGCCTGGGTGTCGGGCGCGTCGAGCGTGATCAGCGATTCGGCGAACGACAGCCCGTGATGGCGCATCAGCAGCCAGGGCCGCAGCGACCACGACGACAGCCGCTTGCTGCCGATGTACAGCGTCATCGGATTCATCGGGGGGACTTCCTTTGCGTGGCAATATCCGACGCCGACCGCGGTTCCGGGCACGCAAGCCACGGTCGGGCATATGGATAATACTGCCGCTTCGCCCCCGCCCGTAAAGAGCCGTTCCGGATTCCCGTGTCGCGTCTGCGCTTTCTCCTTCGTCTCGCGCTGTGCTGGCCGCTCGTCGCGGCGGCCGGCATTCACGTCGAGGTCGACGGCGTCAGCGGCGCGCTGAAGGACAACGCCGAGGCTTACCTGAGCATTCGCGACGCCGCCGGGCGCAAGGATCTCGACCAGGCGACCGTCGAGCGCCTGCACCGCCAGGCCGGCCCGCAGCTGCGCGAATCGCTGCGACCGTTCGGCTACTACAACCCGTTCATCGACGCGCGGCTCGAAGGCGCGGCGCCGGACTGGCGCGCGACCTACACGATCGATCCGGGGCCGCAGATGAAACTGACCGCGGTCGACATCCGGATCAGCGGCGACGGCGCGGACGACTTCGAGCGCCCGCTGCGGCGCATGCATCACCGGCTGCAGGAAGGCGAGCCGCTGCTGCACAGCCAGTACGACGAGGCCAAGGCGATCCTGACGGCCGCCGCGTACGCGAAAGGCTATCTCGACGCGCATTACGTGCTGTCGGAGCTGCGCGTGAAACCGTCGGACAACACCGCCGAGGCGGTACTGCATTTCGAAACCGGATCGCAATACCATTTCGGCGATTTCACGATCGTGCAGGTTGACGACGGCCGCCAGCTCGACGACGCGTTCCTGCGCCGCTACGTGCCGATCAAGCCGGGCGACGTCTACGATCCGCAGGTCGTGCTCAATACGCAGTTCGCGCTCGGCGACCTCGGCTATTTCGACAGCGTCGAGATCGTCACGCAGCACGACGCCGCGGTCGACGGCAAGGTGCCGATCGTGATCAACACGACGCCGCGCAAGAGCCAGCATTACGACTTCGGCGCCGGCTACGGCACCGACACCGGCGTGCGCGGCACGGTCGGCGCCGAGTTCCGCCGCCTCAACGACACCGGCCACACGCTGCGTCTCGAAACGCAGATCTCGCAGATCAAGACCGAGGCGCTCGGCGAATACCGGATTCCGCTCGGCACCAAGGCCGGCGAGCTGTTCTCGATCACCGGCAACATCGGCGAGCAGGACTACCAGTCCGGCACCAGCTATCTGCGCGGCGTCGGTATCGGCCTGACGCGCACGCCGGGCAAGTGGCAGCGGCGGCTGTATCTGAAATACCTGCACGAAGATTCGCATCTGGGCGAAGACAACACGAGCGCCGATCTGGTGATGCCCGGCATCGGCCTGAGCCGCTCGCAGCTCGACAACACGATCTATACGCGGCACGGCTGGTCGCTGTTCGCCGACGTGCACGGCGCCGCGCACAACGTGCTGTCGAGCGTCAGCTTCGTGCAGGCGCACGCGACCGTGAAATACGCGTATCCGATCCGTCGCCGCTCGCGCGTCCTGCTGCGCTACGAATACGGCGCGAACTGGGTCGGCGCGTTCGGCAAGCTGCCGGCGTCGCAACGCTTCTTCGCCGGCGGCGACGATTCGATCCGCGGCTATCAGTACCAGTCGATCGGCCCCGAGGATTCCAACGGCGACGTGATCGGCGGCAACTTCCTGACCACGTTCAGCGCCGAATTCGAGACGCGGATCTGGGGCAACTGGGGCATCGCCGAATTCGTCGACGGCGGCGGCGTGTCGTCCGATCCGGCGCCGCTGTTCCATTACGCGGCGGGCCTGGGCCTGCGCTATCGCTCGCCGGTCGGCATGATCCGCGTCGATCTCGGCCATCCGTTCGACGACGGCGAAGCGCCGGTGCGGCTCAACATCGGCGTGAGGGTCGGTCTGTGAACGCGCGTCTGAAACAGGCGCTGTGGCTGGCATGGGCCGTGGCCCGCGCGACGGCGTGGATCACCGGTGCCTTGCTGATCGGCGCGCTGGTGTTCGTGCTGTTCACGAATGCCGGCGCGCAACTCGGCCTGCGCATCGCCGGCGCGGTGACGCACGACATGGTGGTCGCCGACGGCGTCGACGGTACGCTGTGGGGACCGCTGAAACTGCGGCATCTGGAAATACATCTCGCCGCCGCCGACATCGCGATCGACGATGCCGAACTCGATGCCGACTTCACGCAGCTCGCGCGCCGCCGGCTCGACGTTGCGGCGTTGCATGCCGCGCGGGTGCAGGTCGCGCTCAAGCCGGGCGCGCCGGAGCAGACGCCGCCGTCCGACGACGGCGCGATCACGCGCCTGCCGATCGCGATCGCCGTGCACGACGCGAAAATCGGCGCGCTGACGATCACGCCGGCCGGCGGCGCGCCGATGACGATCAGCGACGCCGCACTGGCGGCGAGCTGGGTCGGCGATCGCGTCGTCGTCGAGCATCTGACGGCGACGACGCCGTGGGTCGGCCGTGCGCAAATCGACGGACTTGCGACGCTGCGGCCCGACGCGATCGAACTGCATCCGCTGCACACGCAGGGCTTCGCGGTCGCCAGCGTCGAAGGCGTGTTCGGTTACGGCACGCCGAGCGATCTGCATCTGAAGTGGCAGAAGATCGCGTGGCCGCCCGACGCGGCCGGCGACGCGACTGCGTTCGGCAGCGGCGGCGGCGAAGCGCACTGGCGCGGTCTGCCCGACGACTATCACTTCGATCTCGACGGCACGGTCAGCCTGCCGCAGTTCGTGGTGTCGCTGCAGGCCGAGGGCGCGGGTTCGCTGTCGGCGGTCACGCTCGCGCGGCTCGATGCGCGCGCGCTGGGCGGCGAACTGCACGCGCATGCCGACGTCAGCTGGCACGACGGCGTGCGCATCGACGGCGCCGGCCGCTTCCGCAATCTGCATCCCGAAAAGATCAATGCCGAACTGCCGGGCGTGCTGAACGGCAGCTTCGACGCGAACACGACGATCGCCGACGGCCGGCCGAACGTGCGTTTCGCCGCGCAGCTCGACGATTCGATGCTGCGCGGCTATCCGCTCGCGCTGAACGCGCGCGGCCAGTACCGCGGCGACCGCCTCGATTTCGAGACGCTGCATCTGCGCAGCGGCGAGGCGGTCGTCGACGCGCGCGGCCAGGTGCTGCCGACGCTCGACGCGCAGGCCGACATCGACGCGCCGCGGCTCGCCGACGCCTGGCCCGGCCTGCTCGGCAGCCTGCACGGAAAATTCGGCGCGCGCGGGCCGCTGCGCGCGCCGCATGTCACGGCGCACGCGCGCATCGACGGCCTCAGCTACGACGGCATGCGGCTGCGTCACGCGCAGCTCAGCGCCGACGTCGATCCGAAAGGACGCCTCGACGTCGATCTCGATCTGCGCGATGCCGACGCCGGCGTCGCGATCCCGAAGGCGACGCTGGCGATCCACGGCACGGCCGCCGATCACGACATCGCGCTCGACCTCGACAGCGCGCAGGGCGACGTCGCGCTCGCCGCGCACGGCGCGCTCGATATCGAGCGGCCGTCATGGCGCGGCGAACTGCGCAGCGGTCGTCTGGCGCCGGCGGCACTGGCGGCGTGGACGCTCGAACAGCCGGCGGCGATCGCGGTCGACGGCAGCCGCGTCGCATTCGATCCGATGTGCTGGTCGGCCGCCGCGGCGCGCGCCTGCATCGGCCTGAAGAACGAAAACGGCCGGCGCCGCGCCGACTTCGCGCTGTCGGATTTCGCGCTGACCTATTTGCAGCCGTTGCTGCCGGGCGGCGCGAAAGCCGACGTCGTGCTGCAGGCGAGCGGCCATGCGAGCTTCGGCCCGCGCGGCATCGAGGAACTGCGCGCCGACATCGCGACCGGCGACGGTCACTGGCAGGTCGGCGGCCTGCCGCCGATCGAACTGAAACCGGCGAAGCTGAGCATCGACGACAACGGTGCCGACGGCACGAAACTCGAACTGCGGCTGCCGCTCGCGACCGGTCTGGTCAGCGCCGATGCGACGCTGGCGCCCGGCGCCGTGTTCAAGGACCGCCGCCTCGGCGGCGAGCTGACGGTCGATCTGCCGGACCTCGCGTGGCTGCGGCTGCTGACGCCGGAAATCTCCAGCGCCAAGGGCCATGCCAATGGCCGGCTGCAACTCGGCGGCACGCTCATCGATCCGCAATTCGAAGGCCATGTCGAGCTCGCCGACGGCGAGCTGGCGATGGTCACGCCGGGCATCACGCTCGGCGCCGTCGGTCTGCGCGTCGACAGTGACGCGGCCGGCGACCTGAAGCTCGACGGCGAAGCGCATTCCGACAAGGGCAGCGTCCATCTGTCCGGCACGATCAGTCCGCGCGCCGATCCGCTGAAGCTCGATCTGCGGTTGCGCGGCGAGAACTTCCAGGCGATGAAAACCGCCGAAGCGAAGATCTGGGTGTCGCCGGACCTGCATGTCGCGCTCGCCGATCGCAGGCTCGCGGTCGACGGCACGGTCGCCGTGCCGAAGGCCAGCATCACGCCGAAGTCGCTCGGCGACGGCAGCGTCTCGGCGAGCAGCGACGAGGTCATGGTCGGCGACGATCCGGGCGCGCAGGTCAGACGCAATCTGCTGATCAATGCCGACGTTACGCTCAAGCTCGGCGACGACGTGCGCTTCGAGGGCTTCGGCCTGAAGTCGCGGCTGACCGGCTCGGTGCAGGCGCTCGAACAGCCGGGCGTCGCGACGCGCGCACGCGGCGAGATCAATCTGGTCGAAGGCCATTACAAGGCTTACGGCCAGGACCTGACGATCGAAACCGGCAAGCTGATCTTCAGCGGCGGGCCGGTCACCGAACCGGCGCTCGAAGTGCGCGCGACGCGCAAGCCGACCGAGGAGGTGACGGTCGGCCTGTACGTGCGCGGCACCTTGCGCAAACCGGATTTCCAGCTGTTCTCGACGCCGCCGATGCCGCAGCAGCAGCAGCTCGCGTGGCTGGTGCTCGGCCGGCCGCTGCAGGACAACGCCAGCGCCGGCGACAAATCGATGGTCGGCGACGCGGCGACCTCGCTCGGTCTCGCCGGCGGCGAATGGCTCGCGCAGCAGCTCGGCAGCAAGATCGGCATCGACGAAATCTCGGTCGGCGCGAAGCCCGGCGAGAGCAACGATCAGGCGATGTTCACGGTCGGCAAATACCTGTCGCCGAAACTGTTCATCAGCTACGGCATCGGCCTGTTCCAGCAGGGCTACACGTTCCGCATGCAGTACGACCTCGGCCACGGCTTCAAGGCGCGCACCGAAACCGGCGTCGAATCCGGCGGCGACCTGCTGTACACGTTCGAACGCAAATAGCGGCTACGACAGCAGCGTCTTGCGCAGGAACGCGGCGATGTCGGCGATCTCGTCGTCGCAGACTTCATGCGCGATCGGGTAGCGATGCCATTCGACCGGATAGCCGCGCGCCTGCAAGCCGTGCGCGCTGCCTTCGCCCCAGGCGAACGGCACGACCGGATCGCGGTCGACGTGCGCGATGAAGACCGGCGTCTGCCGGCCGGCGGCGGTCGCTTCGGCGTCGAGCACGTCGTGCAGCGGCACGTACGACGACAATGCGATCAGCCCGCCGATCGGCTGCGGCAGCCGCAGACCGGCATGCAGCGTCATCGCGCCGCCCTGCGAAAAGCCGGCGAGCACGATGCGTTCGCGCGCGATGCCGGCCGCGATCTGCCGGTCGAGATGGCCGCGCACGATCCGCTCCGACGCGCGGATGCCGGCATCGTCCTGCGCATCGCCGGTACTGAGACCGACGATGTCGTACCAGGCGCGCATCGCCAGGCCGCCGTTGAGCGTCACCGGCCGCAGCGGCGCATGCGGAAACACGAAGCGGATCGCGGCGTCCGGCGGCAATGCCAGCGCCGGCACCAGCGGCACGAAGTCATTGCCGTCGGCGCCGAGGCCGTGCAGCCAGATCACGGCGGCGCGCGCCGGCGCTGCCGGTTCGAGCACGATGTCGTCGGTATTGCGGATCGTTTTCATGGCGGCGATTGTCGCCGCGCGCACGCCTTCCGCCAACGCCGCAGCGGGCGCGGCGAAGCACGCTAAACTGCACGCCCCGTCCGGTTGCCGATCATGCCGAAGTCGATTGTCGCGCTCTGTGTCGCTCTGCTGCTGTCCGCCTGCGGACAGACCGGCGCGCTGTATCTGCCGGATCGCGGCAAGCCGCCGGCCAAACACAAGGACAAGCCGGCCAGGATCGTGCCGGTTCCGTCGCCGGCCGCGCCCGCCGCGAAACCGGACGCCGCGACGCCCGCACCGAATCCCGATGACGCGCCGCCCGCCGCGCCGCCGCCGTCGCCCTGAACCCATCCGCAGGTTTTCCGCTTGGACCACTTCGAATTCCGCCACGGCGAGCTGTACGCCGAAGACGTGCCCGTCGCGCGGCTCGCCGAGACGCACGGCACGCCGCTGTACATCTATTCGCGCGCGACGCTGGAGCGCCATTACCGCGCGTTCGACGACGCGCTCGCCGGTCTCGACCATCTGGTCTGCTACGCGGTCAAGGCCAATTCCAATCTCGCCGTGCTGCAGACGCTGGCGCGGCTCGGCGCCGGGTTCGACATCGTCTCCGGCGGCGAGCTGCAGCGCGTGCTGCGCGCCGGCGGCGCGGCGGATCGCGTCGTGTTCTCCGGCATCGGCAAGACCGCGGACGAAATCCGTCTCGCGCTGTCGGCCGGCATCCACTGCTTCAACGTCGAGTCCGAATACGAGCTGGAACTGCTCGACGCGACCGCGCGGCGGATGAACAGGCGCGCGCCGATCGCGCTGCGCGTCAATCCGGACGTCGACGCCAGGACCCATCCGTACATCTCGACCGGCCTCAGGAACAACCAGTTCGGCGTCGACATCGCGACCGCCGAGCGGCTCTACCGGCGCGCCGCGGAAATGCCCGGCATCGAGATCATCGGCATCGCCAAACACATCGGCTCGCAGCTGCTCGACGTCTCGCCGTTTCTCGACGCGCTCGATCGCGTGCTCGCGCTCGTGCAACGGCTCGCCGCGCACGGCATCGCGCTGCGCCATCTCGATGTCGGCGGCGGCCTCGGCGTGCGCTATCAC
>DASSVA010000087.1:0-18161 GCA_035706385.1 Solimonas sp.
TCCGCCGCCGGCTTGTACTCGCGCGTCAGCGTCGCGCCGATCGTCAGCGGACCCTTGATGTCCTTGCCGTCGAACTGCACGGCACCGGCGTTGATGTCGCCGGTTTCCAGCCACGCCGATTCGCTGGTCTCGAGCAGCGGCTGCGCTTTCCAGTCGCCGGCCGGCGCGGTCGTCAGCGAACGCACGAGCGGGAACAGCGTGACCATGTCGAGGCCCTGCGTCACCGGATTCGGCGGATAGCCGATCGCCGCGAAAAAGCCCGGATGGCCGGTGCCGAGCATCTGGTAGTCGGGGAAGATCGCGTAACCGTTCTGCCAGGTGACGCCGAGGGTCGATGCGAGCGGTTCGATGCCCGGCGGGTAATCCGGATCGGCGAGCCACAGCACGTTGCCGCCGTGATCGACGTAATCGGTGATGATCTTCGCTTCGCCGGGCAGCAGTTGCGCCGACGGCGAGGCGATCACCAGCACGCTGGTGTTGTCCGGAATCTTCGGCGTCTTGACGAGGTTGAGGCCCTGGACCTTGAGGCCCTTGTCCTTCAGCGCCTGCCCGAATTTCGTGAACGCGCTTTGCGAGGCCTCGCTCAGCGAACGCTCGCCGTGGCCTTCGAGAAACACCACCCACTGCTCGCCGCCGTACGCGAGCCGCTGCAGCGCGGTGGTGATCGCCGGTTCGGTCGTCGCGTTCAGCGTCTCGCGGCGGCCGTCGTATTCGGCGACGATCTGGCCGACGTAATTGACGTTGAACTCGCGGACTTTCTGCGGATCGGCGCTCGGATCGACGAACGTGATCGCGATGTCCTGCTTGACGCGCTTGTAGCGCTGCAGATCGGCTTCGACCGCGTGCCGCGTCTCGGCGCCGCTCGGCGCGAACACGTAGAACGTGATCGGATCGGGCATCGCCTTGAGCTGCTTGACGCTTGCGGCGGTCAGCGTGTTGCGGTGGCCGGCGGTCCAGTCGAGCTCGGTCTTGAAGCGGACCGACAGGAAACCGAGCAGGCCGATGACGGCGACGATCAGCAGCGCGTTGAAAAACTGCTGCGCGAAAACCTGGTTCTTTTCTTTCATGGCGTTTCGGTCTCGTTCTCAGTTGCGCTCGATGTCGAGGCGCAGCACGGTCAGCCACAGGAACAGCGCCGAGAACAGCACGTAATAGGCGACGTCGGCAGTCGCGAACACGCCGCGCCGCAGGCTTTCGAAGTGGTCGATCAGCGACAGGTACGAGAACAGCTCGTGGAACGGGATGCTGTCGTTGTACGCGAGGATGTTGGCGAGCCAGATCACCAGCAGCAGGCCGAAGCTGCCGACCGCGGCGATCGTCGGCTCGCGCGTGCATGACGAGACGAACAGGCCGACCGCGCCGAACGCCATCATCAGCAGGAACAGACCGAGCAGACCGGCGGCGACGCGGCCCCAGTCCATGTTCGTCGACCACGCCAGCGACAGCGGCATCAGCGCCATCAGCACGATGACGACGGCGATGAAACCGAGCACGCCGACAAATTTGCCGAGCACGACTTCGGTCAGCGACACCGGCGCCGAAAACAGCAGCGTGATCGCGCCGGTCTTGCGTTCCTCGGCGAACAGCCGCATCGTCATCAGCGGCATGATCAGCAACAGCAGGATCGTCGAAAAACCGTACAGCGAACCGGCGACGACGTCGGAGACGCCGAGATCGCCGCCCTGCGCCGCCGCGTTCGCGTATTGCAGCAGCAGGTTGATGAACACGAAGCCGGTGATGAACTGCACGATCGCGAGGACCGCCCAGGCCAGCGGCGACAGGAAGATGCGGCGCCATTCGGTGCGCGCGATGTTGAAGACATTGGTCATGCGGCGGCCCTCAGGTCACCCGACGTCAGTTCGACGAAAATCTCCTCGAGCGTGCGCTGCTGCGCATGCAGCTCGATCAGACCCCAGTTGCGTTCAGCCGCCGCGGCGGCGATCGCTTCGCGCGGATCGGCGTTCTTGCGGCAGCTGACGAGGAAACGTCCGTCGCCGAGCGCGCTCGCGCCGTCGACGCCGTCAATGCCGGCGAGCTGCACCGCTTCCGGCGGCCGCCGGAAACCGCAGACCACCGATGACTGATCGTTCGTGTTCGACAGCGGCTCGTTGTAGACGACGAGGCCGCGCGCGATGATCATCACGCGATCGCAGACCGCCTGGATCTCCGGCAGGATGTGGCTCGACAGGATCACCGTGTGCGCCTTGCCGAGTTCGGCGATCAGCGAACGGATCTCGCGGATCTGGATCGGATCGAGACCGACCGTCGGCTCGTCGAGGATCACGACCGGCGGACGATGGATGATCGCCTGCGCGATGCCGACGCGCTGCTGATAGCCCTTCGACAGATTGCCGACCAGCCGCGCGCCGACGTCGGACAGACCGCAATCGCGTTTCGCCGACGCCAGTGCGCCGTCGACGTCTTTCTTCGCGACGCCGTGCAGGCCGGCGCAGAAGCGCAGGTATTCGTCGACCGTCAGTTCCGGATAGACCGGCGGCTGCTCGGGCAGATAACCGATGTGGCTTTTCGCGAGCTTCGGCTGCTCGCGCAGCGAGACGCCCTTGATCTTCACCTCGCCGGCGCTCGGCGCGAGATTGCCGGTCAGCATCTTCATCGTCGTCGACTTGCCGGCGCCGTTCGGCCCGAGCAGGCCGACGATCTCGCCTTTGCGCAAGGTCAGATCGAGATTGCTGACGGCGACCGTCGGGCCGTAGCGGCGGATCAGTCCGCGTGCTTCGATCAGCACTTCATCGGGGCTTGCGCCCGCTTCCTGGTTTCCCATGCTCTTGTCTGCGTCCTTCTGACGTTCCGGTGAACCGAGAAACGCCGATTCAGCGTCTCCCTCGTGAGAACGCCGCGCAGCGGACGCGCGCGACACGTCGCGCAGCCCCCTGTGCGGATGTTCGTTTCCCGCAAAATCGTGCCACTGACCACGCCCGCGGCGATTCAGTTCCGTCGATATGGATTCGGCTGCCCGTCCGGCTGGCGACGATAACGCTCGTACGCCCACCAGTACTGATCCGGCCAGCGCCGCACGATCGCCTCGATCGCGGCATTGAGCGCGGCGACGCCGTCGACCGGATCGTCGATGCCGGCCGGCGCCGGCTGCAGATGGATGCGATAGCCGCGGCCGCGCGGCAGCCGCTCGGCGAGACAGAACCAGACCGGCGCGCCGCTGCGCGCGGCGAGCTTGCCGACCAGCGTGGTCGTATGCGCGGGAATGCCGAACAGCGGCGCGAACACGCCCGAGCCGGGCGGCGGGTCGTGGTCGGGCAGGATGCCGATCATCTCGTTTCGCTTCAGCGCCGTCAGCAGCGCCTTGACGCCGGCGCCGCGAGTCGGCACCAGTTTCGCGCCGAGCCGCGTACGGCCTTGCAGCATCAGCGTGTCGACGACGCCTTTCTGCGGTTTGTACAGCGAGGTCATCGGTCCGTGCGCCGAACAGAACAGGCCGGCCAGCTCCCACGCGCCCCAGTGCGGGCACAGCCAGATCACGCCGCGATTCTGCGCGCGCAAGGCCGCGACCTGCGCGGCGGCGGCCGGATCAATGAGCCAGCGGTCGAGTCGTGCGCGCGGTCCGAACCAGAATGCCGGCGCCTCGATGATCGCCTTGAGCATGTGCGCGAGGCTGGCGCGCGTGATGTGCCGGCGCTCGTCGGCGCCCAGTTGCGGCAGGCAGTGGCGCAGATGCCAGGTCGTCAGTCGCCGCTGCCTGGTCGGCGACAGCCACAGCACGGCGCTCGCCAGCGTGGCGAGGCCGTGCAGAATGGGCAGCGGCAGCGTGCCCAGTGCCGCAAGCAGAATGCGGAGCAGCGATGTCATGGCGCGCGATTGTAAAGTCCGCGCCTGAAACGCCGCGAGTGCGCGGCAAGCCCAGCGGAGCGTGGCGAGTGATCGGACTGTTGCAGCGGGTCAGCGAAGCGTCGGTGCGGATCGACGGCGAATGCGTCGGCGCGATCGGCGCCGGGCTGCTGGTGCTGGTCGGCGTGCAGCCGCACGACAGCGAAGCGAGCGCCGAGCGCCTGCTCGAACGCCTGCTGACGTATCGCGTGTTCGCCGACGATGCGGGGCGAATGAACCGCGCGCTGCGCGACACCGGCGGCGGCCTGCTGCTGGTGCCGCAATTCACGCTCGCCGCCGATACGCGCAGCGGCACGCGCGCCGGCTTCTCGACCGCGGCCATGCCCGCGCATGCGCACACGCTGTTCGTCCATCTCGCCGACCGCGCCCGCGCGATGCACGCCGACGTCGCCTGCGGCCGCTTCGGCGCCGACATGAAGGTCGCGCTCGTCAACGACGGGCCGGTGACGTTCTGGATCGAAGCGCGCTGATCGGGCCGACGACGAGACTTCGTGACCGTCACTCAGTAAGCTCGACCACGCCGTCCATTTCTGCAGACAAGGAATTCGCGACATGAAACTGAAAGCAGCCCTGCCCATGTCGATCGCCGCCATTGCGCTGTTGGCGGTCGCCGGCTGTGAGAAGAAGCCGCCGATCTCGCCGGAAAACAAACAGGCGATGGAAACGCGCCACGAAGGTTTCGAGAAGATCGGCGATTCGATGAAGACGATCGCCGATGCGATGAAAGCGGGCAGCGGCCTGACGCCCGAGGTCGCCGCCGCCGCGAACAGGATCAACGAACTGGCGCCGCAGCTGAAGGACTGGTTCCCGGCCGGCTCCGGTCCGGAAACCAAACGCAAGACGCGCGCGAAAGCCGAGATCTGGCAGAAGCCCGAGGAATTCGCGCAGAAGCGCGAAACGCTGGCGACCGAGGCGGCAAAACTCGCCGCGCTCGCCAACGCCAACGACGCCGCCGGCTTCGCCGCACAGGTGCCGGCGCTCGGCAATGCCTGCAAGAGCTGCCACGACGAGTTCCGCGCGAAGGAGCATCACTGAGCGCGATGCCGCGCACGTCCGGCGACGGCGCCGTCGTCGCGCAGCGCGTCTGGGATCTGCCGACGCGGCTGGTGCACGTCGCGCTGATCGCGCTGTTCGCGTTCTCGTGGTGGAGCGCCGAGAATGGTGAGCTGCGCTGGCACCGCGTTTCCGGCTATGCGGTGCTGACGCTGCTGCTGTTCCGGATCTACTGGGGATTCGCCGGCAGCACGACGGCGCGCTTCGCGAGCTTCGTGCGCGGGCCGCGCGCGTTCGTCGCGTACGCGCGGCGGCTGTTCGAGCGGCCCGGCGAACGCAGCGCCGGCCACAATCCGATGGGCGGCTGGAGCGTGCTCGCGATGCTCGCGCTGTTGCTGTCGCAGACGACGACCGGCCTGTTCGCGGTCGACACCGACGGCATCGAGTCCGGGCCGCTGTCGCATCTCGTGCGCTTCGCCACCGGCCGGCGTTTCGCCGCCGTGCACGAATGGTCGTTCAACGTCCTGTTGACGTTGATCGGCCTGCACGTCGCGTTCGTGCTGTTCTACGGAATCTACAAGCGCGAGCCGCTCGTCGCGGCGATGCTGGTCGGGCGCAAGGCGCTGCCGGCTGGCGCGACCGCGCATCTGCGCTTCGGCGGCCTCGCGAAAGCCGCGGCTGGCCTCGCGGTCGCCGCGCTGCTGGTCGCCGCGCTGGTGATCGGTCTCGGCTGAGGTTCAGCGCATCGCCGCGGCGATCAGTTCATATGAGCGCAGCCGCGCGGCGTGATCGTAGAGGTTGCTGACGATCATCACTTCGTCGGCCGCCGTTTCGGTGGCGAGCGCTTCGATCCGTTCGCGGACCTGGGCCGGCGTGCCGACGATCGTCCGCGCACGCACTTCTTCGAGCGCCTCGCGTTCGTAATCGCTGTACGGATACGCCGCCGCCTCTTCGGGACTCGGCAGCGGCAGGAAGCGTCCGCTGTGGATGCGCAACCATGCGAGTTCCATCGTCGACGCCAGTTCGCGCGCCTGCGCTTCGCTGTCGGCGCAGACCGCGGCGATCCCGAGGATCGCGTGCGGCCTGGCGAATTGCGGCGACGGCCGGAAGTGCTCGCGATACGTGCGCATCGCCGGCGCCGGCGGTGCCGGCGAGAAATGCGCGGCGAAGCTGTAGCCGAGGCCATTTTCGCCCGCGTATCGCGCGCTGGCGCCGCTGGAGCCGAGCAGCCAGATCGGCGGGCACGTCACGCCGCCCGGCTCGGCATGCACGTCGTCGAAGCCGCCGGTCGCGTCGCCGCGCGAATGACGCTGCAGTTCGTCGAGCATTTGCGCGAACAGGTCGCCGCGCACCGCACGCAGCGCGCGGCTCGCGCCGGGCACGCCGCCGGGCGCGCGGCCGATGCCGAGATCGATGCGGCCCGGATACAGGGCTTCGAGCGTATGGAAATTCTCGGCGACGCGCAGCGGCGCGTGGTTCGGCAGCATCACGCCGCCGGAGCCGACGCGGATGCGGCGCGTCGCCGCGGCGCTGTGCGCGATCAGGATTTCCGGCGCGCTGCTGGCGACGCTCGGCATTGCGTGATGCTCGGCGTACCAGATGCGCGCGTAGCCGAGCCGCTCGGCGAGCTGCGCGAGATCGACGGTGCGGCGGATCGAGACCGCGGCAGGCGTGCCGGCGACGACGGGCGCCAGATCGAGAACGGACAGCGGCAGGTTCATGACGGCAGGCTCGGCGATCGGATGGATCGGCCTCAGATGGGGGTTTTGAGCGCTGATTCAAATTTATCCAGGCCCAGAGTATCCTTTGCGCCCTTTCGTGCCAGCCCGGCCCCTTATGGCTGTTCGTACCGCCAGCATCGAGCGCAACACCCGCGAGACGCAGATCCGCGTCGAGATCAATCTCGACGGGACCGGCGAGGCGCGGCTTGCGTCCGGCATCCCGTTCCTCGATCACATGCTCGACCAGATCGCGCGGCACGGTCTGATCGATCTCGTCGTCGATGCCAAGGGCGATCGCGAGATCGACGACCACCACACGGTCGAGGACATCGGCATCACGCTCGGCCAGGCGTTCGACAAGGCGCTCGGCGACAAGAAGGGCCTGGTCCGCTACGGACACAGCTACGTGCCGCTCGACGAGGCGCTGTCGCGCGTCGTCATCGACCTGTCCGGCCGGCCCGACCTCGAATACTTCGTCGATTTTCCGCGCGCGCACATCGGCGAGTTCGATGTCGATCTGTTCCGCGAGTTCTTCCAGGGCTTCGTCAATCACGCCAAGGTGACGCTGCACATCGACAACCTGCGCGGCCGCAACGCGCACCACATCGTCGAAACGGTGTTCAAGGCGTTCGGCCGCGCGCTGCGCATGGCGACCGGCCGCGACGAACGGCTCGGCGACGTCATGCCGTCGACCAAGGGCAGTCTTTGAAAAGCGTGATTCGTGACTGGTGATTGGTGATTCGCCAACGCAGCTTTCGCGTCCGCCCCGTCTTTTGCCAATCACGAATCACTAATCACCAATCACGGCGTTATGGCATCGATCGGCATCATCGATTACGGGATGGGCAATCTGCATTCGCTCGGCAAGGCGCTTGAGCGGGTGTCGGATTCCGGTCGCGTGGTCATCAGCTACGACCCGGACGAACTGCTGAAATGCGATCGCCTGGTGCTGCCCGGCGTCGGCGGCGTGCGCGAATGCATGAAGGAACTGCAGCGTCTCGAACTGAACGAGATGGTCGCCGAAGCCGCGCGCAGCAAGCCGATGCTCGGCATCTGCCTCGGCATGCAGGTCATGCTCGAATGGAGCGACGAGAACGGCGGCGTGCCGGCGCTCGGCCTGTTCCCCGGCCGCGTCTCGCGGTTTCCCGATCCGCCTGAGGACGGTTCGCTCGATCGCCTGAAAGTCCCGCACATGGGCTGGAACCGCGTCCACCAGCGCCAGCCGCATCCATTGTGGAAAGGCGTGCCGGACCAGACCTGGTTCTATTTCGTGCACAGCTATCACGCCGTGCCGGCCGAACCGGCGCACGTCCTGGGCAGCACCGAATACGGCGTGAACTTCGCGTCGGCGATCGCGCGCGACAACATCGCCGCGTTCCAGTTTCACCCGGAGAAATCGCAGAATCACGGCATGCTGCTGCTCGCCAATTTCACGCAGTGGGATCCGACCTAGCGGACGCGGTCCGCGACCTCGCCCGGCCGCGTGCTTGCCAGCCTCGCGCCAGTTCAGGCAGAGTGTCGTCAACGTCAGGTCCGACCGACACTCTTCATCCCGCATTCACGCCTCCGGCTCGAATCTTCTCCTCCGAACCGCCTATCACCTGACTACGTGTAGCAGCTCATGCTGTTGATCCCCGCAATTGATCTCAAAGGCGGCCAGTGCGTGCGTTTGCGCCAGGGCCGGATGAACGACGCCACCGTGTTTTCGACCGATCCCGCGTCGGTCGCCAAGCGCTGGGCCGACGAAGGCGCCGAACGCATCCACGTCGTCGATCTCGACGGTGCGTTCAAGGGCGCGCCGGTCAATCTCAAGGTCGTCGAGGAAATCGTCGCGGCGGTCGACGTGCCGGTGCAGATCGGCGGCGGCATCCGCGACGAGGAAACCGTGCAGCGCTACCTCAACAGCGGCGTGCAGTACGTGATCATCGGCACCAAGGCGGTCAATGCGCCGCACTTCCTGCACGATCTCTGCCTCGAATTCCCGCGCCACATCATCGTCAGCCTCGACGCCAAGGACGGCCGCGTCGCGCTGAACGGCTGGGCCAAGGTCACCGGCCACGACGTCGTCGAAACCGCCGTGCACTGCGAACGCGACGGCGTCGAGGCGATCATCTATACCGACATCGCGCGCGACGGCATGATGCAGGGCTTCAACGCCGAATCGACGAGCGCGCTCGCACGCGCGCTGAAGACGCCGGTGCTGGCGTCGGGCGGCGTGTCCAGCCTCGACGACATCCGCCGCCTCAAGGACATCGAAGCCGACGGCGTCGCCGGTGCGGTGATCGGCCGCGCGCTGTACGAAGGCAGCCTCGATTTCAAGGAAGCGGTCCGTATCGCGAGGGGTGAGGCGTGAGGTGTGAGGCGTACGCCTTGTCCCGCCGGTCTTCTTCACGCCCCACCCCTCACGCCTCACTCCTCCCGTGCTAGCCAAACGCATCATCCCCTGTCTCGACATCGACCGCGGTCGCGTCGTCAAAGGCATCAAGTTCGAAGACGTGCAGGACGCCGGCGATCCGGTCGAGGTCGCGCGCAAATACGATCTGCAGGGCGCCGACGAGCTGGTGTTCCTCGACATCACCGCGTCGGTCGACGATCGGCCGACGCTGTTCCAGACCGTCGAAGCGGTCGCGCGGCAGATCTACATTCCGCTGACGGTCGGCGGCGGCGTGCGCAACTGCGCCGACGTGCGCGCGCTGCTGTCGGCCGGCGCCGACAAGGTCAGCATCAACACCGCGGCGGTCGACAACCCGGACTTCGTCAGCGAGGCCGGCGCGCGCTACGGCGTGCAGTGCATCGTCGTCGCGATCGACGCCAAGCGCGTCAACAAGAAGAAGGAGCCGGTGCGCTGGGAAGTGTTCACGCACGGCGGCCGCAAGTCGACCGGGCTCGACGCGATCGAGTGGGCGCGCAACATCGTCCAGAAAGGCGCCGGCGAGCTGCTCGTCACCAGCATCGACCGCGACGGCACCAAGGGCGGCTACGACAACGAGCTGCTGCGCGCGATCGCCGACGCGGTCAGCGTGCCGGTCATCGCGTCCGGCGGCGTCGGCACGCTCGAACATCTCTACGAAGGCTTTCACGACGGCGGCGTCGACGCGGTGCTCGCCGCCAGCATCTTCCATCAGGGCACCTACAGCGTCGGCGAGGCCAAGCAGTTCCTCGCCGACAAGGGCGTGCTGGTCCGCCGCTGATCGGCGGCGCCGGCTCGGCGTAAACTGGCGGCCCGTCCCCCGGTCCCGGATGATGCACGTGACTTCGCCTGCCGACGTATTGTCCCAGCTGTATGCGACGATCGAGTCGCGCAAACGCGCCGACGCGAAAGACTCGTATATCGCGAGCCTGTACGAAAAAGGCGTCGACACGATCGCCAAGAAAGTCGGCGAGGAAGCGGCCGAGACGATCATCGCCGCCAAGAACGACGACGATGGCGCGTTCGTCCACGAGCTCGCCGACCTGTGGTTTCACACGCTGGTGCTGCTCGCGCAGCGTGGCTTGCCGCTCGCCGCGCTGAGCGACGAGCTGGCGCGGCGCTTCGGCACCTCCGGGCACGCCGAAAAGGCGTCGCGCAAAACTGGATAAAGAGAGGAGTCTTCGTCATGGGTTCATTGAGCATCTGGCACTGGCTGATCGTCCTGGCGATCGTCATCCTCATTTTCGGCACCAAGAAGCTGCGCAATGCCGGCGGCGATCTCGGCTCGGCGGTCAAGAACTTCAAGCAGTCGATGAAGGAAGGCGAGGAAGACGCGCCGAAAACGCCGTCGCAGCTCGCGCAGCAGGACAAGACCGCGAACGAAACGCGCGAGCACGACCAGACGCGCAATTCGTAAGCGCGGCCGCGCGGTCGACCGTCCATGTTCGATATCGGCTTTTCCGAACTGCTGCTGTGCTTCCTCGTCGCGCTGGTCGTACTCGGCCCGGAGAAGCTGCCGAAGCTGGCGCGCACGCTCGGCCGCTGGACCGGTCAGGCCAAGGGTTATCTGCGCAACCTGACCGCCGAGCTCGATCGCGAAGCCGAGCTGTCGGAACTGCGCGCCAAGCTCGATGAAGCCAAGCGCGCGATGCAGGAAGGCGCGCAGGCATTCCGCGATACCGTGCAGAAGGAAGCCTCGAATCTGCACGATACCGTGAAGAAGGAAGTTGACGACGTGCGCAACGCGGCCGGCGACGACAAGCCATGAGCGACGCCGAACAGAGCGGTGGCGAACAGCCGCTGATGGCGCATCTGCTGGAACTGCGGATGCGCCTGCTGCGCATCGTGCTCGGCGTGCTGGTGATCTTCATTCCGCTGAGCTTCTTCGCCAAGCAGCTGTACGCGCTGCTCGCGCAACCGATGCTGCGGCTGCTGCCGGCCGGCAGCTCGATGATCGCGACCGAAGTCGCCTCGCCGTTCTTCGCGCCGATCAAGCTTGCCGCGGTCGTCGCGTTCATCGCGGCGATGCCGTGGGTGCTGTGGCAGATCTGGGCGTTCGTCGCGCCCGGTCTCTACCGCAGCGAGAAACGCCTCGTCGCGCCGCTGATGGTGTCGAGCACGCTGCTGTTCTACGGCGGCGTCGCGTTCGCGTATTTCTTCGTGCTGCCGACGGTCTTTCACTTCATGGTGACGGTCGCGCCGGAAGGCGTCGCGGTGATGACCGACATCAGCAAGTACCTCGATTTCGTGCTGACGATCTTCGTCGCATTCGGCTTCGCGTTCGAGACGCCGGTCGCGCTCGTGCTGCTGGTCAAGACCGGTTTCGTCACGCCCAAGCAGCTCGCGGCCAACCGCCAGTACGTACTGGTCGGCGCATTCGTCATCGGCGCGATCTTCACGCCGCCGGACGTCGTCTCGCAGATCATGCTCGCGGTGCCGGTCTACCTGCTGTTCGAACTCGGCATCATCGCCGCGCGCATCCTCGTACCGGGTACCGCCGCGGTCGACGAACAACGCGAACAACAAGGCTGAAACGGCGATGCGTGTCCTGCTCATCGAGGACAACGCCGATCTCGCCGCCAACATCGGCGACTATCTCGAAGCGCATCAGCACAGCGTCGACTTCGCGTACGACGCGCCGGCGGGTCTCGAAGCCGGCCGGCGCGGCGATGCCGACGTCATCATCCTCGATCGCATCCTGCCGGGCTTCGACGGCGCCGAGGTCTGTCGCCAGTTGCGCGACGCGCACGGCATCGACACGCCGGTGCTGATGCTGACGGCGATGGACGCGCTCGCCGATCGCGTCGGTGGCCTGCAATGCGGCGCCGACGACTACCTGGTCAAGCCGTTCGCGATGGCCGAGCTCGAAGCGCGGTTGCACGCGCTGCACCGTCGCGCCAGCGGCGGCGTGACCGCCGGCACGCTGACGCTCGCCGATCTCGAATACGACACGCGCACGCTCGAAGCGCGGCGCGCCGGCACGCTGCTGCAACTGAATCGCACGACGCGCCGCATCCTCGAATTCCTGCTGCGGCAGAACGGGCGGATGGTGACGCGGCCGGAACTCGAATACCTGCTGTGGCGCGACGACGTGCCCGACGGCGACGTGCTGCGCGCGCACATGCACGCCTTGCGCGCCGTCATCGACCGGCCGTTCGCGAAGAAACTGCTGCACACGGTGCGCGGCAGCGGCTACCGGCTGACCGATCGCATCGAGCCGGACGATGGCTGAGCGCAAGCGCAGCGTCCTGCATCGCCGGCTGATGGCGGGGCTGGTCGGCCTGTCGCTGGCGATCGCGGCGCTCGCCGGCTTCGGCATCTGGATCAGCGACGCGTACATCGAGGATGCGGCAGTGCGCGATCTGATGGAGCGCGAGCTGTCGTACATGATCGGCCCGCACGCGCCGCCGCAGGGCGCGGCGCTGCACGGCACGCTGCGCTTTTTCACGGGCGATCAGGCGCCGATGAGTCTCGGCCGTTACGGGCCCGGCTATCACGAAGACCTGCACGTCGACGGCCGCACGTTCAATCTGCTCGTCCGCGAAACCGGCGGTGGCGGCAAGGCCTATCTTCTGTACGACATCTCGTTCGTCGAAGCGCGCGAGCAGGCGCTGGCGTGGGCGGCGGCGGCGGCGCTGATCGCGGTCGCGCTGTTCAGTCTCGCGGCGTCGCGCTGGCTCGCCGATCGCGCGCTCGCGCCGCTCGACCGTCTGGTCGCGCAATTGCGCCACCTCAATCCCGAGCGCCGCGGCGAACGCATCGAGCTGGCGCTGCACGACGACAGCGAACTGTCGGTGATCGTCGAGGCGTTCAACGGTTACATGGTCGAGCTCGATGCGCTGGTCGAGCGCGAACGCGCGTTCGCGGCGGCCGCCAGCCACGAACTGCGAACGCCGATCGCGGTCATCCAGGGCGCCGCCGAAACGCTGGCGCTGCAGGGTCCGCAACCGGCGCTGCAGCGCATCGATCGCGCGGTCGCGGTCGCGCGGCACGAGCTCGACGCGTTGCTGGCATTGTCGCGGGTCCGCGAATCGCCGCCGCTGGCGAGGCTCGATCTCGGCGACTGGCTGCGCGAACTGGCCGAGCCGTATCTGGAGATGATGCCGCGCGCGACGCTGCACTGGGACATTGCAGCGCCGGTCGAGTTCGAAACCGCGCCCGGCGCGATCACCGCCGTGTTCACGAATCTGTTGCGCAATGCGCTGCAGGCGTCGGCCGATGCGCGGGTGACGGTGCGCCTGCGCGGCGATCGCCTGATCGTCGACGACGAAGGGCCGGGCATCGCCGCCGGCGATCTGCCGCACGTCTTCGAGCCGCGTTTCCGCAGCCGCGACGGCGGTACCGGCATGGGCCTGTACATCGCGCAGACGCTGGCGACGCGCTTCGGCTGGCGGCTCGTCGTCGAGAATCGTGCGGATCGCGCCGGTACCCGCGCCTTGCTGCAATTCCGCTGAAGCGGCCGCCGGCCGCCACGCGTCAGCGTTCGCCGCCGTCCTGCGTGAACAGGCGATAACCGGTCTGGTAATACGCGGTCGCCAGATCGACGAGCGATTCGTCGTACGGCGCCGGGTGGAATTCGTCGACGTCGCGCGACGCCGGTCCCGGTCGGCGGAAATAGCTGAGCGTCTGCGCGCTGCGGTTCAGGCCGAGCACCGCGAACTCGCTGCCGCGCAGCAGCGCGACGTCGTGGTTGTGATTGAACAGCAGGCTGCGTTCGCCGCCGTGCCAGTGCAGCACGTCCTGGCCGAAGAACGGCGCGTCGTACGACAGGCCGAGCAGGCCCATGACGGTCGGCGCGATGTCGATCTGGCTGGTCGGTGTGTCGACGTGGCCCGGCGCGACCAGCCCCGGCGCGAAGATCAGCAGCGGAATCTCGTAGCTGTGCAGCGGCACGTCGGCGGCGCCGTAAACGCGCGCGTCGTGGTCGGCGACGATGACGAACACCGTGTTGGCGAACCACGCGTGCTTGCGCGCTTCGTCGAAGAAGCGGCCGATCGCGTAATCGGCGTAGCGCACGCCGGCCTTGCGGCCGCCACCGTGTTCCGGCACGCCGTCGATGCCGGCCGGGAACGTGTACGGCTTGTGATTCGACGTCGACATGATGATCGAGAACAACGGCTTGCCGGCGTCGGCATGCGCGTCGTAGTAGTCGATCGCGTGGCGGAACAGGTCCTCGTCGGCGACGCCCCAGATGTTCGCGAAGCTCGGCTGCGGGATGTCGCGGCGGTCGCTGATCGCGAAGCCGTTGCCGGCGAAATAGTCGTTCATGTCATCGAACGCACCGTAGCCGCCGTACAGGAAGCTGGTCTGGTAACCCTGCTGCGCAAGCACTTCGCCCCAGGTGACGACGCGATCGTTGCCCGGTCGCTTGATGATGCTCTCGCTCGGAATCGGCGGGAACGACGCGCTGATCGCTTCGAGGCCGCGCACCGTGCGCGTGCCGGTCGCATAGGCGTGGCGGAACAGCAGGCCGTCGCGCGCGAGGCGATCGAAGTTCGGCGTCAGGCCGCGGTCGTCGCCGTACGCACCGACGAATTCGGCGCCGAACGATTCCTCGGTGATGACGACGACATTGCGCTTGCCGAGGCCGGCACTGGCGGCGGTGAAATGCCGCGTCATCGACGTCGGATCACGGCCGAACGTCGCGCCGCCGTTCGCCAGATCGGCGCGGACGATCGCGTCGGCTTTCGCCGGAGCTATCGTGCGGTAGAACTGCGGATATTTGAGCTGATTGGTGCGGAACGCCGCGAAGAAATTCGCCGGGCCGTTGTCGGCCAGCTCGTTGACGACGCGATTCGTGCCATGTTCGAACGTGGCGGCGCGCAACAGGCCGGCCGTCAACGCGACCAGCGCGACATGCGCGGCGAAGATCAGCGTGCGGCGGCCGAAGCCGAAACCGGCGGATGCGTCGGACGGCGTCAGGCTGTCGCGCAACCACCAGCTCAGCGTCAGCGTCAGCACCGCCAGCGCGATGCTGAGCGTGACGACCGGATAGGTCTCGCGAATGTTGCCGATCACTTCGGTCGGGTAGATCAGGTAATCGACGGCGACCAGATTGAAGCGCGCGTTGAATTCGTCGAAGAAGAAGAATTCCATCACCGCGATGTAGAGCATGCCGTACAGCATCAGTGCGGCGATCGCGACGAACGCGCGCCGACCGCCGCGCGCGGCGAGCAGGCGGCGCGGCGCGAGCCACCACAACACCGCCGGCGGCAGGAACAGGTAGATCGCCTCGAACGCATCGTTCAGCGCGCCGACCGGCACGACTTCGAACAGCAGTTGCAGCAGCGAGACATGTTCACCGCGCGTGAACGTTGCCCACAGCACGACGCGGACCAGCACGCCGATCGCCAGATACGCGGCGAACAGCACCGCCAGCGGACGGTAACGGCCGAGCGGCGCGAAAAACGACGGCGCGCCGCGCGACGCGGCGATGCCGCCGACCGAAAGGGAAGTGTTCACCGGCAGATGCCTCGGAAGATTCTGCCGCGCGAGTATCCGCAGCGTCTGTCAACGCTTCGTCAACGATGCGCGAACGGGTTTCCGGCGCGATTCATCTGATGGGACCGGCGCACGCCGCGCGTTACCCATCGGCCGCCGCCCTTTTCGTCGACGCCGCGCTGCGGCAAGCTTGCGGCATGAGCGAGACCTTGAGCAGCGCCGAACGCCATGCCCGCATCTGGGCGGTCATCAAGCGGATTCCGCGCGGCCGTGTCGCCACCTACGGCCAGGTCGCCGCCGAAGCCGGTTTCGTCAAGCAGCCGCGGCTGACCGCGCAGGCGCTGCGCCATGCCCCCGACGAGTTGAAGCTGCCGTGGTACCGCGTCATCAACGCGCAGGGCAAGCTGTCGTTTCCGCTGGACAGCGATGGCTACAAACGCGCCCGCACGCGGCTCGAAGCCGAAGGCGTGGTCTTTGTGCGCGGCAAAATCGATTTCGAAATCTATCGCTGGCGGCCGCGCAGCGCGGCACCGGTGCTCGACTAGCTTTTCACGGCGCTGGCGGTGCCTCGCTGGCGAGCCGCTCGCGGCAGTTGGTGTACGGCTTGCCGTCGAGTTCGACGATCGCGGTCTCGCCTTTGCTCCAGAACGTCGTCGCTGCGTCCTGGAATTTGGCGCCGTCGGCTGCGCGCACCTGCGGCAACGCGTAGCGCCGGTCCGGCGTCTGCACGATCACCTGATCGCCGACGTACTGCGCGGTGAAATCGAGGCCGTCGCAGTGATAGCGCAGCGTCGCCGCCAGTGCGCTCGGGGCAGCCGGCGGCGACAGCGAATCGGACGGCGGCGCCGGATTTTGCGGCGCCGCGGCCGGCGTGCCGACGTCCTGCCGCTGGCAGCCGGTGCCGGCGAGCAGTGTGGCCAGCAACAGGCTGGCGATCGGAATGCGCGTCATCGGAATCTCCGCGGTTTTCGGGTCACCGCTTACGCTAGCGCGCCCCGATGAACCGGCGCCGACTGCGCGCGCTCAGCCGCCGTCCTCGGCCTCGTCGGCGATCTGCGCCGTCACGCGCAGACGTTCGATGCGCGGGCCGGACACTTCGAACACCTCGATCCGCAGATGGTCGATGTCGACGGTATCGCCGGGCTGCGGCAGGCGATCGAGCGTCTGCATCACCAGGCCGCCGATCGTGTCGGCGCGGCCGGACGCGATGTCACGGCCGAGCATGCGCTCGAGCGTGTAGATCGGCAGCCAGCCCGGCCCTTCGTAGCAATGCGGCGCGATCTCCTGCCAGTCTTCCTTCTCGCGATGGAATTCGTCCTGCATGCTGCCGAAGATCGCTTCGAGGATGTGTTCGAGCGTGATGAAGCCGATCACGGTGTCGAGTTCGTCGGTGACCAGCGCCAGATGCGGCAGGCCGCGACGGAAGCGGCGGAACAGCGCCTGTGCCGGCTCGTCGCGGCGGATCATCGGCACTTCGCGCAACAGCGGTTGCAGGTCGGTCAGCGGCCTGGCGTCGAGTTCGGCGGCGAGCAGGTCGCGGACGTGCAGCAGGCCGATGTAGCGATCATCCTGCTCGCTGTCGCGGACCGCGTAGCGCGAATAGCGGTGCTGCGCGATCAGCGCGAGATTGCTCGCGAGCGGATCGCGGATGTCGAGATCGACGAGGTCGAACGCCGGCCGCATCAGATCGCCAGCGGTCAGCTCCGGCAGTTCCAGCGTATGCGACAGCGCCTGCGCCTGCGCCAGACCGAGTTCGCCGTGGCGGTGGCTGGCGACCAGCAGCTTCTTGATCTCGTCGGCCGAGTGCGCGTCCTCGCCCTCGTCTTCGAGCTTCAGGCGCATCGTCATCAGCACCAGGTTCGCGCTGGTGTTGAGGATCATGATGAACGGGTACATCAGCCAGTAGAACAGGAACAGCGGCAACGCGGCCCACAGCGAAATCGTTTCGGTGCGGCGGATCGCGATCGATTTCGGTGCGAGTTCGCCGAGCACGATATGCAGGAACGAAATGACGCCGAACGCGATCGCGACCGAGGTGTTGTGCACGACTTCCGGCGAGTCGACGCCGGCCGCGTGCAGCAGCGGCGCGACCAGCCGCGAGAACGCCGGCTCGCCGAGCCAGCCGAGGCCGAGCGACGCGAGCGTGATGCCGAGCTGGCACGCCGACAGATAGGCGTCGAGCCGCTTGCGGATCTTCAGCAGCGTGCGGCTGACGAGGCCGCCCTTCTCGGCGAGTTCCTCGGCGCGCGTGACGCGCAGCTTGACGATGGCGAATTCGCTGGCAACGAAAAAGCCGTTGATCAGCACCAGCAGGATGGCGGAAAGCGTCAGCGCGAGATCGTTCATTCAGACGCAGCGCGCGGCGGAAACCGGGCGCCGCAAGGCAGTGGCAACCGTGCGATTATCGAGAGCGCGGCGGCCGCAGCGCAAATGCGCATGAAAAAGCCCGCGGCGCCGGTCGGCACCGCGGGCTTTCGATGCGGCGGGGCCCCAGCCCTGCCGGCTCGCTACCAGATCTTCACGCGCTTGTCGGGCGCGATGTACATTTTGTCACCTTCCTTGACGTCGAACGCCGTGTAGAACGCCGGCACGTTCGATACCACGCCGTTGCAGCGGAATTCCGACGGCGAATGCGGGTCGGACTTCAGGCGGTTCAGCAGGTTCGCGTCGGTGTACTTGCGGCGCCAGACCTGCGCCCAGCCGATGAAGAAACGCTGATCGCCGGTGAAGCCGTC
>DASSVA010000088.1:0-2326 GCA_035706385.1 Solimonas sp.
AATGAAATGGGCCAGTCGGACCGTACCAGCATGAGTACCACCCCGGACGCGCAGCTCGCCCGCTTCCGGCTGTCCGATCAATATCTGCAGCTGAAGAACAGCTTCCATCGCCATCTGATCCAGCAGATCGACGAGCGCAATCTCGACATCGACCGCTGGGACGCCGAACAGACCGATCGCTTCGTGCTCGACCAGATTCGCCGCTACGTCGTCGACCAGCGGCTGCCGATCAACCAGCGCGAGTCCGAAGCGCTGGCGCGCGACGCCAAGGACGAGCTGATGGGCTACGGTCCGATCCAGGCGCTGATCGACGACGACAGCGTCAACGACATCGTCGTCAACGGTCCCGATCGCGTGTTCGTCGAACGCGAAGGCCGTCTGTCGAGCGTGCCGATCCGCTTCTTCAACAACGCGCACGTGCTGCGCGTGATCCAGCGCATCCTCGCGCCGATCGGCCGCCGCGTCGACGAATCGACGCCGATGGTCGACGCGCGTCTGCCGGACGGCTCGCGCGTCAACGCGATCGTGCCGCCGATCGCGCTCGACGGGCCGTGCCTGTCGATCCGCAAGTTCCGCAAGCACGCGCTGAGCGCGGACGATCTGTTGCGGCTCGGCACGATCAGCCGCGCCGCGCTCGAATACCTGCAGCAGCGCGTCAAGGACCGCACCAACCTGATCGTGGTCGGCGGCACCGGCTCCGGCAAGACCACGTTCCTGAATCTGCTGTCGCAGTGGATTCCGGCCGACGAGCGGCTGGTCACGGTCGAGGACGCCGCCGAGCTGCGTTTCGATCACGGCCACGTCGTGCGGCTCGAATCGCGGCCGCCGAACCTGGAAGGCGAGCGCGCGGTCACCGCGCGCGATCTGGTCCGCAATGCGCTGCGCATGCGGCCGGACCGCATCATCGTCGGCGAAGTGCGCGGCGACGAGGTGCTCGACATGCTGCAGGCGATGAACACCGGCCACGACGGTTCGATGACGACCTTGCATGCCAACAGCACGCGCGATGCGATCCACCGGCTCGAACTGCTGGCCGGCTTCGCCGGTTATACCGGCAGCGAAAGCACGTTCCGCGGCCAGGTCGCGGCGGCGATCCAGCTGCTCGTCCATGTCAGCCGGCTGCGGGGCGGGCAGCGCCGCGTGATGTCGATCACCGAAGTCGCAGGCCTGTCGGGCGGCGAACTGATCTTGCGCGACATCTTCCGCTACGACCTCGAACGCGGCGAGCATGTCGATCTGCGGGAGCGCGCGCCATGACGCTGATGATCGTCATGCTCGTCGCGGTGTTGCTGCTCGGCACGGCGGTCGCGCTGATCCTGCGCGCGTCGGCGCGCGAGCGACGCGAGGAAGTGGGGCTGCGCCTGCGCGTGCTCGGCAACAACGACGAAGCCGCCGCGGCGCTGCTGAGCCTCGACAACGATCGCCGGATCCGCAATCCGCCATTGCGCTGGCTGTGTCATCTGATCTGGCGCACCGGCGTCGAGCTGCCGCCGTCCACCGTGCTGCGGGTCGTCGTCGTCGCGGCGCTGATCATCGTGCTGCTGTTCGCGATGCTCGGCGTGTTCGCCGGCCTGGCACTGTCCGTCTTCGCGATCGTCATCGGCTGGTTCGTGCTCTCGCAGCGCGCCGCGCGCCGCCGCATCAGGATCATCGAGCAGTTTCCCGCGTTTCTCGAAAGCACGATCCGCGTGCTCGCCGCCGGCAACACGCTGGAGGAAGCGCTGTCGTCGGCGAGCCGCGAGGCGCCCGAGCCGATCAAGCCGCTGTTCGTCAGCGTCGGCCGCCAGGTCCGCCTCGGCGCGCCGCTGGAATCGGTGCTGATGCAGATGGCGGAGATCCACCAGTTGCGCGATCTCAAGGTGATGGCGCTCGCGGCATCGATCAATCGCAAGTTCGGCGGCTCGCTGCGCAACGTGCTGCGCAGCCTGATCAGCGGCATCCGCTCACGCGAGAGCGCCGCGCGCGAATTGCGCGCGCTGACCGCCGAGACGCGTTTTTCGGCGCTCGTGCTGGCGATCATTCCGGTTGCGCTGATGATCTACATCGTCTGGCAGAACCCAGGCTACTACACGCAGATGTGGGCCGATCACAAGGGTCGCATCCTGCTGTGCAGCGCGCTTGGACTGCAGGTCGCCGGCATGCTGGTGATCTGGCGCATGATGAAATCGACGGAGGGCGAATGATGAGCCCGAACCTGTTCGCGTCGATCGTCGCCGCCTCGATCATCGTCTGCGTGCTGGCGATCCTGACGCTGGTCTATCTGTTGCTGCGCGTGCGCCACGACAGCCTGCTGCAGCGTCGCATCGATCCGCAGGCGAGCGCCGCG
>DASSVA010000089.1:0-3786 GCA_035706385.1 Solimonas sp.
TCAAGCGCATCAACGAGCGCCGCCTGCGGCGTTTTCATGAAGCGCTAGCCGCGCCCGAGCCGCTGCGCGCGTTGTGGGAACTGAACAGCGATCCAACCAACGCCACACTGTCAGCCGAACTGACGACGATCGCCACGCATCGCGAGGCCGTGCGCGCCGAGATCATCCGTGAGGCGCGCGCGTTCCGCGCGCTGCAGCGCGACGCGGTGACACGCCTGATCGGCAAACGCGCCGGCAAAAACCTGCCCGCCGCCGGCCTGCTGATGCTCGCGACCGGCCTCGCGCGCACGCTGGTCTCCGAATCGTCGCTCGGCCTTACCGACGGCCACGCCGAGGCGCGCGCGATCGTCGATCGCTGGCTGCGGGAGCTGGGGAAGCCGGCGAAGCGCTGACCGGTGTTCCCTCTCCCCATCGTGATGGGGAGAGGGTCAGGGTGAGGGGCCGGTTATCACGACGCGCATCGCCATCCGATCAAGCTGCGCGCCCCTCACCCAACCCTCTCCCCGCAAGCGGGGAGAGGGCTGATTTACCTTCTGTCCCGCGCATGTTGAACACTTCATCAGCATCGTGCTAACGTAGTGTTCAGCATCCGGGCGCATCGGCCGCCCTCGCCTGCTTTTGCGGAACCCTGACGCCGCGCCGGCGGCGTGAAGACGGGTCCCGGACATCGAGCCGAATACAGATCTTCGCGGAGGAGAACCGCCCATGAATTTGAAAGTCGAAGCGATCAAGCCGGCGATCGGCGCCATCGTCCATCTCGATCGTTCGCAGATCAGCGACGACGCGGTCGCCCGGCAGTGCATGGAGCTGATCGAGAAGCACGCCGTCATCGTCTTTCCGCGCCTCGGCTTGAGCGACGCGGAACAGATCGCGTTCACCGAAAAGCTCGGCGCGCGCGTCAACTTCACGACCACGGCGCCCGGCGGCAGCAAGGACGGCCTGTACACGATCTCGCTCGATCCCCGGCTCAATCCCGAACCGGAATACGTGCTCGGCACGTTTTTCTATCACATGGACGGCATGTCGATGGAAGGCATTCCGCCGCCGAAAGCCAGCGTGCTCGCGTGCCGCAAGACCGCGCCGAAAGGCGGCCAGACCGAATTCGCGAGCACCTATGCCGCCTATGAAGGTCTGTCCGACGACGACAAGGCCGAGTTTGAAAAACTGCGCGTCGTGCACAGCGTCGTCGCCGGCGTGCGCGAGATCGCCAGCGCCGCCGACATCGAGCCGCGCAAACGCGCGCGCAAGGCCGAGCGCCCGCTGGTGTGGACGCACCGGTCCGGCCGCAAGTCGCTGCTGGTCGGCTACACCGCCGATACCGTCGTCGGCATGTCGCTCGCCGAAGGCCGCGCGCTGCTGGCGCGCCTGCTCGAATGGACCGGGCAACCGGCGTTCAGCTATCGCCATCACTGGCAGGAAGGCGATCTGGTGATCTGGGACAACTGCGGCGCGCTGCATCGCGTGATCCCGTATGCGGCCGACTCCGGCCGCATGATGCATCGCACCTCGGTCGCCGGCGTCGAGATGCTGGCCTGAGGCGATATCGTTGCGCGGCCGGCCGGGCCGCGCAATGCAGTGCATTGACGCGATATAGTTGTGTCAATACAATCATTGTATGAACACAATTATTACGAACGCCGCGAAACCGCGCCGCGGCCTGATTCTCGCGATCTGCTGCCTGAGCCTGCTGATGGTCTCGATGGACGCGACCATCGTCAACGTCGCGCTGCCGAGCATTCGCGTCGATCTCGAAGCTTCGCTCCGGCAATTGCAGTGGGTGATCGACGCCTACACCGTGGTGCTCGCCAGCTTCCTGATGCTCGGCGGCGCGAACGCCGATCGCTACGGGCGGCGCCGCGTGTTCCAGTTCGGCATGGCGCTGTTCACGTTCGGGTCGCTGCTGTGCAGCGTGTCGTCCGATATCGGTCAACTGATCGCCGCGCGCGTGGTCCAGGCGCTCGGCGGCTCGATGCTGACGCCGGTCGCGATGTCGATCGTCGTCCACGCGTTTCCGGAACCGAAGGAGCGCGCCCGCGCGATCGGCATCTGGGGCGCGGTCGCCGGCGTGTCGATGGCGCTCGGACCGCTGGCCGGCGGCGCGCTGACGCAGGGCGCGGGCTGGCATTTCATTTTCTGGATCAACATCCCGGTCGGCCTGCTGGCGATCGTGCTCGCGGCACGCTACATCCCGGAGTCGCGTGCGCCGCAGCCGCGCCGCGCCGATCCGGTCGGCCAGACGCTGCTGCTGGCCTGCCTGGGCCTGTTCACGTACAGCCTGATCGAGAGTGCGAGACTCGGCATCGCCGCGACGCTGTCGACGCTGCTGCTCGCCGCCGCGGCGTTCGCCGGGTTGCTGATCCATGAACCGCGGCGCCGCGAGCCGCTGCTCGACATGCGCTTCTTCCGCAGCCTGCCATTCAGCAGCGCGACGCTGATCGCCGTCTGCATGTTCGCCGGCCTCGGCGCGTTCCTGTTCCTGAATTCGCTCTACCTGCAGGAAGTGCGCGGCCTCGCGCCGGCGCGCGTCGGCCTGTACATGCTGCCGATGGCGGCGATGGTGATGATCGTCTCGCCGGTCTCCGGCCGGCTGGTCGGCGCGTACGGCGCGCGGCCGCCGCTGGCGATCAGCGGCAGCATGATGACGCTGAGCATGCTGCTGCTGACCCGGCTCGCCGCCGATACGCCGATGCCGCAACTGCTGGTCACGTATGCGCTGTTCGGCCTCGGCTTCGGCATGGTCAACGCGCCGGTGACGTACGCGGCGGTGTCCGGCATGCCGCGCGCGCAGGCCGGCCTCGCGGCGGCGATCGCCACGACCAGCCGCCAGGTCGGCCTCGCGCTCGGCGTGGCGATGGCCGGAACGCTGGTCGGCGGCGGTCGCGTCTGGGGTGCCGGCGCGTGGGCCGACTATCCGGCGGCGACGCATCCGGTGTGGTGGATCCTCGCGGCGAGCGGCCTGCTGGTGCTGGCGCTCGGCCTGCTCGCGACCGGGCCGATCGGCAACGCCAGCGCCGCACGCGTCGCGCATCTGCTCGAAGAACAGCCGGCCGGCGCCGCGTCATGAGTTCGCCGGACGACGACGCGCGGCACGCCTGGCAGATTCTGGTCGCTCTCGTGACGGAATCGCGCGGCGACTGGCGGCGCCGGATCAGCGACGCGACCGGCATGCCGTTCAGCCGTTACCGCGCGTTGAAGCGCTTGCGTGACGAACCGCGCACGCTGCGCGAGCTCGCCGACGAAATGGGCACGGATGCGCCGGCGACGACCGTCCTCGTCGACGACCTCGAAGCGCGCGGCCTCGTCAGACGCCAGCCGCATCCCGCCGATCGCCGCGCCAAGCTCGTCTCGCTGACCGCCGCCGGACGCCGACAGCTCGCGGTGGCGAAGCGGATCGTCGATCAGCCGCCCGCCGCCCTGCTCGCGCTGCCCGCGAAGGAGCTGGCGCTGCTGCGGCGCGCGCTGGAGAAACTCGGTTCGTGAAACGCGCGATCCGAAACGCCGGCCGCCGTTGCCGGCCGGGTTTTTCGAGCCGGCGCCGGGCGGCTGCCGCTACCAGCGCAAGCCGCCGGGCCTAGCGACGATCGGGCGCTCGTATGACGGATTCTTCGCCGTCCCAGCGGCGCCATGCTCGCCGACGCCGTCCTCCCACCAGCAGCCGGCGATCTGCGCGGCGTCCTGACGATCGCGCGCGCGGCATTCGCGCTGGATGCAATCGAGGATCGCCTGACGGTCCTGCAACTGCTGCACGTCGCGCGTCAGCTGCGCGAATCCGGCGGCGTCGATCAT